>NZ_JBUEGC010000007.1:0-145795 GCF_054963655.1 Streptomyces sp. HSS9-12
ACCGAAGCCTTCGCCCCCGCATCGACTGGCATGGTCGGCGATCCCCGTCGATCCCCCCGGCGATCCCCGTCGATCCTGGTTCGAGCGAGGGCGCGCGGGCTGGGAGACTGTCACCATGAGCGACACCACCGCCGACCGCACCGTGCTCGACGTCTGGTGCGAGCTGCAGTGCCCCGACTGCCACACCGCACTGAGAGACCTGCGCGCCCTGCGCGAGCGCTACGGCGACGCGCTGGAGCTGCGCCTGCGGCACTTCCCGCTGGAGAAGCACCGGCACGCCTATGCCGCCGCGCAGGCCGCCGAGGAGGCGGCCGAGCAGGGCAGGGGCTGGGCCTACGTGGAGGCGGTCCTGGAGCGTACGACGGAGCTGGCCGCGCGGGGTGAGCCGCTGCTGGTGGAGGTCGCCAAGGAACTCGGCCTGGATGCCGAGGAGATGGACACCGCGCTGATCGACGGCCGGCACATGCTGGTCGTGGACGCCGACCAGGCGGAGGGGAAGGCGATCGGGGTGACGGGCACCCCGACGTACGTCATCGGCGGTGAGCGGCTCGACGGCGGGAAGAGCCAGGAGGGCCTGCGCGCACGGATCGAACAGATCGCGGACCGGCTGCTGGGCCGGGAGAGCTGACCCGGTTCCGCTCCGCCCGTATGCCCGGTCAGAGCAGCTGTTTGAACAGGTGGTGCTGGGTCGCCTCGTAGCCCAGGGACTCGTACAGCCGGAGCGCCGGGGTGTTGCCGGCGAAGACGTTGAGGCCCATCCGTTCGCCGCCGGCGGCCCGGCACTGCTGCTCGGCGACCAGCATCAGCGAGCGGCCGTGGCCCTGCCCTCGGTGCTCGGCCGCAACTCCGATGTTCAACACGAAGGCGTCGAGGTCGTCGTCCGGCAGCAGCGCGGCCAGCGAGAGCCACAGGATGCCCACATCGATGCCCCGGTGCGAGAGGATCCGCAGCACGGCGTCGGGCGTACGGAGGCCGTCCGGCAGCAGGCTCGCGTGGTCGGCCTCGGACTTGGCCCGCGCCTGTTCCTCCGGGACGCCGCGCTCGATCCAGGTCTGCGCGTACGAGACCTTCGCCGTCTCCAGCCAGGCCGAGAACTCCACCTCGTTCATCGGGCGGCTCTCGCTGCCCGCGGGGAGCGCCGGCGGCTGGTCGGGGAGGCGCTTGACCATGGTGTGGTTGCTCTCGGCGTAGCCGAGGGCTTCCGCAAGCTGCCGGGCCACCACCGCACCTGCCGGTACGGTCACCTCGATCCGCCGGCAGCCCCAGCCGCGCAGCACCTCCTCCGCGGCGAGCGCGGCCACGGTCCCGCGTCCGCGCTTGCGGTCCGGCTCGTCGATGCCGAGCCGGACGATGCGGCCCACGGACGGGCCGAACCGCTGGTCCGTACTGAGGTGGATCGTGCCGACGGGCCGGCTGTTGAGACACACGTCGTACGAGCGGGACCGCAGTCCGTCCGGGCCGTGCTGTTCCGGCCCAGTGGGCCGCAGGGTGGTGGTCATCAGAGGTGTTGTACCGACTCCCCGCCTCCCCCGTCACCCGTTTTGCACGGGCGGGCTCTGTGCGTGGGCTCAGTGCGGGTCGAGGTTGGTGGCGGACCGCTCGTCGAAGATCCGCATCACCTTGGCAGTGACCGGGCCGGGGGCGCCAGGCAGCTCACGGCCGGTGTCCGCCGGACCGATGCGGTGCACGCCCTGCACATCGCGCAGCGTGGAGGTCAAGAACACCTCGTCGGCGCGCTCCAGCACCTCCAGCGGCAGGTCGACTTCCTGTGCGCCGCCCCACTCGATCACGAGCGCACGGGTGATGCCGGCGAGGCAGCCGGATGCCAGCGGCGGGGTGTACAGCTCGCCGTCGAGGACGACGAACACGTTGGACCCGGTGCCCTCGCACAGCTGCCCGACGGTGTTGGCCAGCAGCGCCTCGGTGGCGCCGTGCTCCCGTGCGCGGGCGAGTGCGACGACGTTCTCCCCGTACGAGGTGGTCTTCAGGCCGGCCAGCGCGCCGCGCTCGTTACGGGTCCAGGGCACGGTCACGACCGCGGTGGTGTCAGGCCGCCGCGTGGTCTTGCCCAGCGCGACGACCAGCGTGGGGTGCGCGGTGCCGCGGTCCGAGCCGAGCGGCGAGAGCCCGCCGGTGTAGGTGATCCGCAGCCGGCCGAGCGCCATGGGGTTGGCCTCGAGCACCGCGTCGCAGGCCCGCCGCACCTCGTCGAGGTCGGGCTCGGGCAGCCCGAGGCCGCGCGCCGAGCGGGCCAGCCGCTCCAGATGCCGGGTCAGGGCGAAGGCACGGCCCTCGGTGGCCTTGATCGTCTCGAAGACACCGTCGCCGACCGTGAGGCCGTGGTCGAGCACGGAGACCCGTGCCGCGTCGATGTCCCGCAGCGCCCCGTCGAGCCAGATCTTCACCGTTGGACTCCTCCACTCACCTGATATGCCCCCGACGCTACCGCGAGCAGCCGGGATGCCTTCAGTTCGGTCTCGGCCCACTCCCGCTCCGGGTCGGAGCCCCAGGTGATGCCCGCGCCCGTACCGAAGCGCAGCACCGGGCCTCCGCGGCCCCGCGGCAGAGGGGACTCCAGGCCGGCGCGGTCGATCCAGAAGGTGCGTATGCCCACGGCCAGCTCGCCCGTGCCACGGTCGGCGTCGACCCAGCCGATGCCGCCGCAGTACGGGCCGCGGGGCGCGGTCTCCAGCGCCTCGATGATGCTCAGTGCGCTGGACTTCGGCGCACCCGTCACCGAGCCGGGAGGAAACGTTCCGACGAGGAGCTCGGGCCAGCCCGCGCCCGGCGCCAGTTCACCGCGGACGGTGGACACCAGGTGCACCAGGCCCGGATGCTCTTCGATCGCGCACAGTGCGGGGACGGTCACGGAACCGGTCGCACACACCCGCCCCAGGTCGTTGCGGACCAGGTCGACGATCATCACGTTCTCGGCGTGGTCCTTCTCCAGCAGGTCCTCGGGCGTGCGCCCGGTGCCCTTGATCGGCCCGGACTCGACCGTCCGGCCGTTGCGCCGCAGAAAGAGCTCGGGAGAGGCGGTGGCGACCTCGACCCCGTGGGCCGGGAGCCGGACCGTACCGGCGTACGGGGCCGGGTTGCCGCGGGCCAGCAGCGCGGTCAGGGCGTCGACGTCGGCCCGCTCGGGGTCGGGCAGCGGCGCGGAGAGCACACGGCAGAGGTTGGCCTGGTACACCTCGCCCGCCGCGATGTGCTCACGGATACGCCGTACGCCCGCGGTGTAGGCGGCCCGGTCCAGGGACGACGTCCAGGCGTCGGCTGCGGGGCCGCGCCAGGCTCCGGGTAGGGGCTCGGGCACCGGCTCGCGGCGCACGTCCCCGAAGCGGGCGCACACCAGACGGCCCTCGAAGTCGGCCACCACCGCCCAGAAGCCGGCGGAGTCCAGAGCTGCGGGGTCACTGGTGACGTCGCGCAGATCAGCTGCGACGAGGTCACCGAAGCGGGCCATGGGGGCGAGGTCCTGCACGGCTGCGAGTCTAGGACGGGCGACGGGCGCGGCAGAGCGCGACGGTCACCCTCGGCCGAGCCCGTTGATCTTTCGCCAGGGCGGATGCGGGTGGACACAGCGTGCTGAGCGTCCCCTCGGACAGGGTCTGGGCGAGGTCGCTCGATGGGACACAAGTGGCTGGTGGGGCAGCACGCTGGGTAAACGGAATTTGAGCTGGCCCAGGAATCCGCTAAAGTTCAAACGTCGCCGGGACGCGGAAGCGCCTCGGAGGGGCACCTGCGGACGTGGCTCAGTTGGTAGAGCATCACCTTGCCAAGGTGAGGGTCGCGAGTTCGAATCTCGTCGTCCGCTCGACGTGGGGGATTCGTCCCCCGCAATGGTGGAGTGGCCGAGAGGCGAGGCAACGGCCTGCAAAGCCGTCTACACGGGTTCAAATCCCGTCTCCACCTCCATGGACGATTAGCTCAGCGGGAGAGCGCTTCCCTGACACGGAAGAGGTCACTGGTTCAATCCCAGTATCGTCCACTGGGGTCCGCGAGGACCTTCCCCTGGCCCTTGGTACAGGGGGCCCAGCGCGATTAGCTCAGCGGGAGAGCGCTTCCCTGACACGGAAGAGGTCACTGGTTCAATCCCAGTATCGCGCACGCGACAGCCGCACTACGTGCAGCAGCACAGAGGACGATTAGCTCAGCGGGAGAGCGCTTCCCTGACACGGAAGAGGTCACTGGTTCAATCCCAGTATCGTCCACACCGAAAGCCGGAGGGCCGGAGCGATCAGCTCCGGCCCTCCGCCGTTCGTCCTTCGGCCTGTCACGAGGAGAAGAGCAACCGGCCGAAGCCCTTGTGACCGTGGTGATGGCCATGGTGGCCGTGGTGCGAGGCGCCCCAGGCGGGCGCGGCCGGGTAGGCCTGCGGCGCGGCCGGGGGCGGGGGAGCCTGCTGCCCCCACTGCGCCTCGAGGCGGGTCAGCGACTCCAGCTCCCCGTAGTCCAGGAAGATGCCCCGGCAGCCGCTGCACTGTTCTATCTGGACACCGCTGCGGTTGTACGTGTGCATCGGCGCATGGCACTTGGGACACTGCATCGTCGGTTCAGCTCCTTGCCCGTGACGTCGGCAACGCCGGGAAATACTGCCCAGCGCGGGAGTTCACCCTATCTGTCGGGTGTTGCCGGATGGGAGCCGGACGATACGAGAACATGCGTCGACCAGCGCTTGGTCGACCTCGTCGGGCGCGCGGCGCTCGGCGGCCGCCCTGGCGAGCGCGAGCGCGGCGGACTGGACGGTCAGCGCGCGGGCGGGAATGTCGAGGGCGTCCCAGGGGTCGCCGTCGGGGGGTACGGCGCGGCCGCCGGCAGCCCGGTAGGCGGCGAGGAAACGCGCCCAGGCGTCGGGGGCGAGCAGGCCCGCCGCGTACCAGGCGGCCGGCCGCGCGAGGTCCCACGCCGGGTTGCCGGGGCCGAGATCGTCAACGTCGATCAGCAGCCACGGGCCGTCGGGACATGGGTGCCTGACGAGCTGTCCGAGATGCAGATCGCCGTGGCAGAGCACCTCGCCGGGCGGCGGATCGCCCTCCCCGCGGGCCCAGGGCGGCAGGCTGGACCACGCACGCAGGACGGTCCGCGCTGCTGCCGTCGGCTCACCTGCCGCGCGCAGGCGGGCGGCGGCCCGGGCGACCTTGGCCGGGCCGCGCATGGGCGGCAGCGGCCCGGGAAGCTCAGCCAGGCATACGGCGTGCAGCCGGGCGAGGAGAGCCGCCGCAGGCTCCCAGGGGGCCGCGCCCGGGTCGTCGGGTGCGACGGGCTTGCCGAGCGGCCACAGGGTCGCCGACCGGCCGTCGTGGAGCGCGTCGAGGAGGCTGCCGTCGGCGGACAGCGGCAGGGGCGGCAGGAAGATGCCGTCGAGGAGCGGATGCGCGGCCACGCGGAGGCGGGCGGCCAGCTGGGCCGGATCGGTGCCAGGCGCGTGGGCCTTGGAGACGATGGAGCCGACGCGGACGACGGTGGAGTCGTTCCGGTCGGCGAGCACGACGGCCTCGCCGGCCGGGCCGCTTTGCGCGGGGATGCGGCCGCTCGGCGCCGAGCGGCGGAGGGCCGGCTCGCGGCCGTGCACCGCCATGCCGGCGAGCACCGCCAGCCGGCCGGTGAGCGAAGCGGTCATGGGTCCCCCTGGGTTGTACGGGCGATCCACCCGGGCCGCTGTCCGCGCGCCGGGACGGATCGTACGCGCCCGCCCACACCGGGCGCGGTCCCGGGCGGCCGTGGCCCGGGAGCGAACAACAGCGGCGCACGGCCCGATGCGCAGCCGGGCCCTGCCCGTAGCCGCAGCCGGGCAGGCGAAGCCCGGACAGCTCCCCAGCTGTCCGGGCATTCGTGCCGTCCGTCCGCCGTACCCCCGTCCCCACGGGGTTGATGGCCGGAGGCTCCCCAGCTGTCCCCCAGCTGCTGCTGGGGTCCGGGGTGTCCTCAACCCGGGCCGCTCTCCCGGGCCTGGGGCGACGTTCAGTGCCCCAGCATTCCGGCCACGGACGACGCCTGTGTGACAACGGCATCCCAGCCGCCGAAGGCAACCGCGAACAGAGCCGCCAGAGGCAGCACCATCGCGGCCGCGACCAGTGGGTGACGCGTACCGGACCGCCGGACGCCGAACGCGGCAACCGCCTTGCCCCGCCGCGACGCCCGTATGACCGCTCGCCGCGCCATGCCCGCCATGACCCCGCTCCCGCTTCCCCGTTGTCTCCCCCGGCTTTCGCTGCGAGGTGCCCCCGAAGGTTCCTCCCGAAGGTGCCTTCACAGACGCCTCCGGGAGTGCCCGCATCTGGGGCGGCGGACGTTTGACCTCGGGGGACGAGTACGGCGCCCGCCGCTTGACCTCAACACTAGGCGGGCGACACGGGCCCGGCGTCATGCCGTCGTATCGATCACGCGGCCTCCCGGAGGATGAGGACGGCGAGCCTCGTGTACTCCCCTGGGTGGAGATCTGCCACTAGTCCCGTCCTTCGCACATGGCTTTGTGATGACCGTTGGTGACCGGCGCGGGGCTGGCTCGTCGGTTGGGGTATGGCTGTCATATCGGGTCGGCCCCAGCATCGGGCTCGGCGGGGGCGGGCGGAGTTGGTGGTGCCCCGGGTGGTGGCCAAGCGGCTGGCCGCGCTGCCGGTGGTCGCGGACTTCTGCCGCCGGCTGGACATCGCCGGGATCATCGACCGGCTCTGCCCGGTCAGGGACGTGGCCCGTTTATCGCACGGCGAGGTGATCGAGGCGCTGGTCGCCAATCGGCTCACCGCTCCGGCGCCTTTGCAGCACATCACCGCCTGGGCGGAGGAGTGGGCGGTCGAGGAGGTCTTCGGGATCCAGGCGGAGGCGCTCAATGACGACCGGATCGCCCGTGCGCTGGACGCCATCGCCCCGGAACTGGAAGCCATCACCGGCTCGGTCGGCGCAGCCGCGATCGCCGCGTTCGGCCTGGATGTCTCCCGCCTGCACTGGGACATGACCTCCATCTCCCTGCACGGCGCTTTCGATGACGTCGAGGAGAACTTCCCCGCTCCGCGCTGGGGTCGTCCCAAGGACCGCCGCGCGGATCTGAAGCAGGTACAGACCGGGCTTGCGGTCACCGGGGACGGCGGGGTACCGGTCTTCCACCGTGCCTACGACGGCGGCGCTGCCGAGGTCGCCCAGGTCACCGCCGCCATGACCGCGCTGAAGCAGATCGCTTCCGAGCGGGACTTCCTGCTGGTCGGCGACTGCAAACTGATCTCGTACGGCAACGTCGCCGCGATGATGGCCGCCGGGGTGTCGTTCGTCGCCCCGCTGGCCAAGAGCCTGTGCCCCACCGAGCTGTTCGCCTCCTTGAACCTCGCCCAGGCCCGGCCGGTGGACTACACCGCCGACCGCGACGCCGCCAAACCACCCGAACAGCGTGGTGCCTACCGCGTACTGGAAGACACCATGGACCTGGCCGGACGCCGCAAGAGCGACCCGGTGCTGCCCCTGCGCCGGGTGCTGGTCCACTCCACCGCCAACGCCGCCGGCCAGCAGGCCGCCCGCGCCCGCAGGCTCGCCAAAGCAGCCGAGGACCTCGACACCCTGGCCCGCACCGCCGGCACCCGGCACCGCCCCACCACCGGGGCAGTGGCCAAACGCGCCACCGAAATCCTGCGCACCCGCAAAGTCGGCACTGTGGTGAACACCCAGGTCACCGCCGACCCCGCAACCGGCAGACCCGCGTTCACCTGGAGCTTCGACCAGCAGGCCCTCGACGCGGAGGCCGCCGCCGACGGCTGGTACGCACTGCTGACCAACCTCGACCCGGCCCGGGCCGACGCAGCCGAGGCCCTGATCCGCTACAAGGGCCAGCAGGTCGTCGAGCGCCGATACGGCGACTTCAAAGGCCCGCTCGCCGTCGCGCCGATGTTCCTCAAGCACAACCGGCGCATCGCCGCCCTGGTCACCGTGATCTGTCTGGCCCTGCTGATCTTCTGCCTGGTCGAGCGGCAGGTCCGCCAGGCCCTGGGATCCGAGCGTGAAATCCGCGGCTTCCACACCGACAACCGTGCCAGCCGCCCCACCGGCCGACTGATCTTCACCGCCCTCGGCCGACTCCAGCTCATCCCCGGGACGAGCACCGACCCACCACAAGTCCCCCTCCCTCAAGGCATCCAAGCCCGATTACTCGAACTACTGGACGTCGACCCGACCAGACCTCGGTACCTGGACCCATCCACCCTCACCTGCGAAATACGGGACTAGTCGTCGGGGTCTTTCCGGAGGGGACCGTCGTTGCCTTCGGCTCCGGTCCTGGGCATCGGTTGCTCAACCAGCGCCAGAACACGGTTGGCCATGAAGCGCGCGGTGCGCACGACCGTGCCGTTGCGGGTGACTTCGCTCACTTCCACCACTCCCCTCCGCACCGCCGTCTCCACCCGGCGCCCTGCCCGCGCCGCGACCACTTCGTACGTCCGTGTCGTGTCCCCTGCGTCAACGACTATCTCCACGCGATCACCCTTCACCGACTCAATCCCCCTTCTACGCCGGATGGTTGAGCTCTCGCCGGGAGCCGGAGGCCACGTGATGCGGTGTGCCCCCGGTCCACTCTTCGAGGATCCCACCCGCCACTGACAATCCGTTGGCCGACGCATGCGCGGCCTATGAGCACCACGGGCCGTCAATCCGTAAGCTGTGCCCCGTCAGACGACCGGCAGTGTGGAGTGGGGCCTCCCCACCGGAGGTAGGGGACATGGCGATGATGCGGCTCCGGCGCGAGGACCCGCGTGTCGTCGGCTCGTTCAGGCTCCACAGGCGACTGGGAGCCGGCGGCATGGGCGTGGTGTACCTCGGCTCGGACCGGCGTGGGCAGCGCGTGGCGCTGAAGGTGATCCGGCCGGATCTGGCGGAGGATCAGGAGTTCCGGTCGCGGTTCGCCCGGGAGGTGTCGGCGGCCCGGCGGATCCGCGGCGGCTGTACGGCGCGCCTGGTCGCTGCCGATCTCGAAGCCGACCGGCCATGGTTCGCCACCCAGTACGTGCCGGGTCCCTCGCTGCACGACAAGGTCGCCGAGGAGGGCCCGCTGTCCGCGGCCCGGACGGCGTCGGTCGGAGCGGCCCTGGCCGAGGGCCTGGTGGCCGTACACGAGGCCGGTGTCGTGCACCGCGACCTGAAGCCGTCGAACATTCTGCTGTCCCCCAAGGGCCCGCGCATCATCGACTTCGGCATCGCCTGGGCGACCGGCGCCAGCACGCTGACGCATGTCGGTACGGCTGTCGGATCGCCCGGCTTTCTCGCGCCGGAGCAGGTCCGTGGTGCGGCCGTGACCCCGGCCACCGATGTCTTCGCTTTCGGCGCCACCCTCGCCTACTGTGCCACGGGCGACTCGCCCTTCGGTCAGGGCAGTTCGGAGGTCATGCTCTACCGCGTGGTGCACGAGGAGCCGCAGTTGGACAGCGTCCCCGACGCGTTGGCGCCGCTGATCCAGGCCTGCCTCGCCAAGGATCCCGAGGACCGGCCGAGCACCCTGCAGTTGTCGCTTCGGCTCAAGGAGATCGCGGCGCGCGAGGCGCACGGGATGGCCGAAGGACACCTCACCGGCCCACGGCCGGGTTCCCCGGTGACGGACTCCCGAGGACCGGCTCCGCGCCCGACCGGGCGGCTCCCTGAGGAGTACGCGCAGCAGCGCACGGACCGGCGCGCGGCCGGGAATTCCGCGCCCCGCTCCAAGGCGGCCGGATCCCCGGTGCCCCGCTCCCAGGCGCCACGCGCCTCCACCCCTCGTACGGGGTCGCGGCCGGAGCCCCGCCCGGGGGCGCGTTCAGCGGGCCGCACGCCCCCCGCGCGCAACACCCCCCGCGCGAACGGCCGCGCGGGCGCTCGGCCGCATCCCCGTACGACAGCGGTCGGACGACGACCCGGCGGTGGTCCCGACCGGCGACTGCTGCGCCAGCGGCTGATCGTCTTCGTCACGGTGACCGCGCTGGTGGCGCTGGGCATCGCGGCAGCTCAGGGCTGCCAAGGGCCGACGCGGCCGTCCCTGCTGGATCAGCACACGCCTGTGGCCACCGGCTCCCCCGCTCCCGGTCAACCTCGAGACCGATGAAGCGCCGGGCCGGTGACGGGCCGACCGCTACCGAGCACAAAAGTATGACGAAGCGTCATCGTCAGTGCCGCTGACGGCCCGTTGCCACCGCGTAGAAGGCAACCGCCGCCGCGGCACCCACATTGAGCGAGTCGACGCCGTGCGCCATGGGGATGCGCACCCACTCGTCGGCGGCCACCAGCGCCTGCGTGGACAGCCCGTCGCCCTCTGCTCCGAGCATCAGCGCCATCCGCTCCAGCCGGTGCGGGGCGGCCTCGTCGATGGCGGTGGCCTTCTCGTCCGGGGTGAGGGCGAGCAGCTTGAACCCTGCTTCGCGTACCGCCTCCAGACCCCGCGGCCAGGTTTCCAGCCGTGCGTACGGGACGGAGAACACGGCGCCCATCGAGACCTTCACCGACCGCCGGTAGAGCGGATCGGCGCAGTCCGGGGACAGCAGCACCGCATCCATGCCAAGGGCCGCCGCGCTGCGGAAGATCGCACCGATGTTCGTGTGGTCGTTCACGGCCTCCATGACCACGACGCGGCGGGCGTCGACCAGCAGCTCGGCGGCCGTCGGAAGCGGCTTGCGCTGCATGGAGGCCAGGGCACCGCGGTGCACATGGTAGCCGGTCACCTGCTCGGCGAGCTCCGGGCTGACCGCGTAGACCGGCGCCGGAACCTCGTCGATCACATCCCGCATCACATCGACCCACTTCGCCGAGAGCAGCATCGAGCGCATCTCGTATCCCGCGTGCTTTGCACGCCGGATCACCTTCTCGCCTTCGGCGATGAACAGGCCTTCGGCGGGCTCTCGCTTGCGGCGGAGTTCCACGTCGGTCAGGCCCGTGTAGTCGCGCAGACGGGGGTCCTCGGGGTCATCGACAGTGATGAGTTCGGCCACAGGGTGATACTGCCTTGTCCTGGATACGGTGCCAACGGCGCTCAGCCCCGGGCCGGCCGGCCCAGGGCGGAAGGGGTTACCGGCGGTTACCTCGCCCGGTCAGCCTCGGTCTTTGCACGTTCATTGTCCGTCATCACCGTTCAGAGCCGTCCTCGGGCAGCGTGCGCTCGCTCAGGCTTGTCCCTGGTCAGGCCGCTCGGGGCCGACCACGACGACCTCTCCGACGACCACGACCGCGGGCGGCCGTACGCCCTCCCGCCGCACCGTCTCCGCGACGGTCGCCAGCGTGGCGTCGACTCGGCGCTGTGCGGCCGTGGTGCCCTCCTGGATGACCGCCACGGGGGTGTCGGCGGCCCGGCCGTACCGGACCAGCGCCTCGGCGATCGCACCGATCCGCTCGACCGCCATGAGCATCACCAGCGTGCCGCGGAGCTGGGCGAGGGCCTCCCAGTCGACGAGCGACCGCGGGTCATCGGGAGCGACATGGCCGCTGACGACGGTGAACTCATGGGCGACTCCGCGGTGGGTGACCGGGATGCCCACGGCGCCGGGGACGCTGATGGAGCTGGAGATGCCCGGCACGACGGTGCAGGGGATGCCCGCCTCGGCCAGCGCCTCGATCTCTTCCATGCCGCGGCCGAAGACGAACGGGTCGCCGCCCTTGAGCCGGACGACCGCCTTGCCTGCCTTCGCATGCTCGATCAGCGCGTTGTTGATGGCCTCCTGGGCCATGTAGCGGCCATAGGGGATCTTCGCCGCGTCGATGACCTCCACGTGCGGCGGGAGTTCGTCCAGCAGATCGCGCGGGCCCAGACGGTCGGCGATGACGACGTCCGCCTCGGCGAGCAGACGGCGGCCGCGTACGGTGATCAGATCCGGGTCGCCGGGCCCCCCGCCCACCAGCGCGACGCCGGGGGTCCGGGTGCGGTGGCGGGGCGCGGTGAGGGTGCCGTCGCGCAGGCCCTCGACGATCGCGTCGCGGACGGCGGCGGACCGGCGCGGGTCGCGGCCGGTCAGGACGGCGACGGTCACGCCCTCGCTGCGCCCGGTGGCCGGCGTCCAGGCGGTGGCCTCCTCGGCGTCGTCGCTGCGTACGCACCACACGCGGCGGGCGTCGGCCTCGGCGGAAGCCGCCGCGTTGGCCTCCGGGTCGTTGGTGGTGACCAGCGCGTACCAGGCGTCCGCGAGGTCGCCGTCCCGGTACGGGCGGCGCTCCCAGCGCAGTTCGCCCGCCTCGGCCATCGCCTCGACGGAGGGGGTCGCGGACGGGGCGATCACCAGCACGTCGGCCCCTGCGGCGAGCAGCCCCGGCAGCCGCCGCTGAGCGACCTGCCCCGCGCCGAGCACGACGACGCGGCGCCCGGCGAGACGCAGTCCGACGGGGTAGGCGGGGTGCGGCTGCGCGGTCGCGGCTGCGTTGTCGGTCATGGCCGTGCGGCTCCTCGTACGTGCGGAAGGGGGAAACAGGGGGCTGCTTGCCGCTTCGGCGCTGGAGCGGCGGGGAGGCATTACGGGCGGCGGGCCCTGCGGACACCCTACGGGGCCAGGCCCCTCACGTGCTGTCTTGCGGATCACTGCGGGATCCGGTCACCCTTTGCCTCCGGCGCGGCCACCGGGGTTTCCGGCCCGGGCGCCGCTCGTCGCGGGCTCGATGCGCCCTGGTGCGCCTTGATGCGCGGCTCGGAGCGGGTCGGGCCGCCTGGCTGCTGGTGCGGCGCTGCCGGGGCCTGCGGGATGGGGAGCCCGGGCTGCGCATCCTCGGGCCTGGCGGCCCTGGACCCGCTTTTTACGTCCAGGACCCCATCCCTACGACCCCGTCGCCTCCCGTCCGTACCCGGCACCCGGCTGCCGCCCTGAAGCCTCATTGCCTGGGGCAGGCATGTCCGTGCCACGGGCGAACCCCTGTGCGGCCGCTTCCCATCGCCGGCGCCGGCGGGATCGTCCGCGAACTGGCTGATGGCAACCACCGGTTCGTGGCCGGTCCGCAGCTGCCGAAGGGCCGACAGCGGCACGTAGCCGTGAATGCCTGGTGGGGCACCATGGGCGGGCCTCGCGGCTCGTGCGCCCGGTCACGCCGCGCATCTCAGGCGGGCGGCCACCCCAGTCACAAGGCCAGGTGTTCGCGCAACTGCAGCGCGATCGCGGTGGCCCCGTCGGCGGCACCCCGGCCCGTCCCGCACGGGCGAGCGGGCCGGGGCCCGGTACGGCCTCAGGCCTTTTCCGTGACGCCCGCCGAGTCGAACGTCGCCACCTCGTGCATCGCCCGCGCAGCGCTCTGCACCACGGGCAGCGCCAGCAGCGCGCCCGTACCCTCGCCGAGCCGCAGGTCGAGGTCGATCAGCGGACGCAGACCCAGCTTGGTGAGGGCGGCGACATGCCCGGGCTCCGCGCTCCGGTGGCCGGCGATGCACGCCGCCAGCACCTCCGGGGCGATCGCCCGCGCCACCAGCGCGGCCGCGCCGGCGCTGACACCGTCCAGGATGACCGGCGTACGCAGCGACGCGCCGCCGAGCAGGAGGCCGACGATCGCCGCGTGCTCCAGGCCACCGACCGCTGCCAGGACGCCGATCGGGTCCGCCGGGTCCGGCCGGTGCAGTTCGAGGGCCCGGCGCACCACGTCCACCTTGCGGGCATGCGTCTCGTCGTTGATGCCCGTGCCCCGCCCGGTGACCTCCGCCGGGTCCTGGCCGGTGTAGACGGAGATCAATGCGGCCGAGACCGTCGTGTTGGCGATGCCCATCTCACCGGTCAGAAGCGCCTTGTTGCCGGCGGCGACGAGGTCGCGAGCGGTTTCGATGCCCACCTCGATGGCGCGCAGTACGTCCTCACGGGACAGCGCGGGGCCGGTGGTGAAGTCGTCCGTTCCGGCCCGCACCTTACGGGGCAGCAGCCCGGGTGTGCTGGGCAGTTCGCCCGCGACGCCGACGTCGACCACGCACACCTCGGCACCGACTTGATGGGCGAAGGCGTTGCACACCGCGCCGCCGCCCAGGAAGTTGGCCACCATCTGGGCGGTGACCTCCTGCGGCCAAGGGGTCACGCCCTGGGCGTGCACCCCGTGGTCGCCCGCGAAGATCGCCACCGCGGCCGGCTCCGGCACGGGCGGCGGGCACTTCCGGGAGAGCCCGCTCAGCTGCGCGGAGATGATCTCCAGCATGCCGAGCGCACCGGCCGGCTTCGTCATCCGCTTCTGCCGCTCCCACGCCTCGCCCAGCGCCTTCGCGTCCAGCGGGCGGATCCCCTGCAGCGTCTCGGCGAGCAGGTCGTGCGGCTGCTCGCCGGGCAGCGCCCGACGGCCGTACGTCTCCTCGTGGACGACCCAGGACAGCGGGCGCCGCTTGGACCAGCCCGCCTGCATCAGCTCGGGCTCCTCCGGGAACTCGTCGACGTAACCGACGCAGAGGTAGGCGACGACCTCCAGGTGCTCCGGCAGACCCAGTGCCCGGACCATCTCACGCTCGTCGAAGAAGCTGACCCAGCCCACACCCAGGCCTTCGGCCCGCGCCGCGAGCCAGAGGTTCTCGACGGCGAGTGCCGAGGAGTACGGCGCCATCTGCGGCTGCGTGTACCGGCCGAGGGTGTGCCGGCCACCACGGGTCGGGTCGGCGGTGACCACGATGTTCACCGGGGTGTCGAGGATCGCCTCGATCTTCAGTTCCTTGAACTGCTTCGCCCGGCTCTTGGGCAGCGACTTGGCGTACGCCTCGCGCTGCCGCATGGCCAGCTCGTGCATCGTCCGCCGGGTCTCCTCGGAACGGATGACGACGAAGTCCCAGGGCTGGGAGTGCCCGACGCTGGGCGCGGTGTGCGCGGCTTCCAGAACGCGGAGCAGCACCTCGTGCGGGATCGGGTCGCTGCGGAAGCCGTTACGGATGTCGCGGCGCTCACGCATGACGCGCAGGACGGCCGCGCGTTCGGCGTCGTCGTACCCCGGAGCTCGCATTCCCGGCTCGTCGGGCATCCCTTCCTGTGGGTCCTCCTGGAAGGCTGCCTCGGCCCGCGGCGTCGCCTCGGGCGCCGGCTCCGACGCGTCAGCCGACTGCGGCTCTGCTGCCTCGGTTACGGACTCGGCGGCGTCCGGCTGAGCGGCAGCCGTGGGGACCTCGAACGGGGCCTGCTCCACAGCGTTCCCCTTTACATCGGCGAGAGCGGCGGCGGGCTGCTCCGGTTGCACGGGCTGCTCCGGCCCCGCCAGGGGCTGCTCAAGCTGCTCGAGTTCGGTCGGCTCGGGCTCGCCCTGGCCGGGGACGGCCTCGGGCTGAGCTTCGGGCGCGGGCCAGACCTCCGGCCCGACCGGCCCGGAGGCGGGCTGCTCCTGCGCGGGCGGAAGCGGTGCCTGCTCGAAGGGTTGCGCGGCGGCATCGGCCGGGGCGGACGGTTCGGCGGCAGCGTGCTGCGGCATCTGGTTCGCTCCAGCCTCGGCCGCCGCCGTCTCCGGCTGGGCGGCAGGGTCCGGCAGCGCTTCGGGGGACGGCGGCATCTGCTGTGGGTCCGCGGGGGTCGCGGCAGCGACCGGCTCAGCGGTCTGCCCGGCGTCCGGGGCCGCAGCGGCCTCCGGGGTCTGGCAGGCCGGGGTCTCGGAGGCGGCTGCCAACGCGTCTGCCTGGCCGGCGACCTGCTCCGGCGCGGCGCGAACCGTGGCATCGGCGGCCGGTTGCTCGACCGGCGCCACCGGTGCCGGCGCCGGCACCGGTTCGGTGGCCTGCGGCGGGAACTCGGCCGGTCCGGGCGCGGCTACCGGGTCGACCGGCTGTGCCGCGACCGGCTGCGGGGCGTGCTCCTGCGGTGCCTGATCCGGCAGTCCATGGCCCTGAGCCGCGTGGTCCTGAACTGCATGGCCCTGCCCGGCCGGCGCCGCGGATGCGTCACCGTGCGGGACCTGCTCGGGCTGAGGCGCCCAGGCCCCGCCTTGCGGCGGGATCTCGGCCAGCTGCGGACCGGGCAGCGGAGCACCAGACGCCTCCGCGTACGCGGGCTCGGCGGGAGCTTCCTCGCCCGGCACGTCCAGGTACTCCGGGCCAGTGGTCGGCGGTCCGGCCTGCGGAGCCGCCTGCGTGGCGGGGCCCCGGTCGGAGAGGGACCGTACGACTCCGCTGGTGTTCTCCGGCACCGGCGGGCCCAGATGCCGCGGGCGCCCGGGCGCGGTGGCCGCCGATGAGGGCCCCGCAACCGGCTGTGGAGCCACGGGCTGTGGTGTGGTCGGGTGCGGAATCCGTACGGCGCCGTACTCGATGGAGCCCGAGTCACGGCCACCGGTCTCGTGCGCACCGGCCTGATGTATTCCGTGTTCGTAGCCTCCGTGAGCCGCCAGGTGCGACTCCCCGTACGCCTCCGGCTGCGGCTGTACGTGCACCGCCTCCGGCTGCGGCTGTACGTGCACCGCCTGCGCGTGCGCCTCCGGCTGATGCTCCGGCTGCGGCTGTACGTGCACCGCCTGCGCGTGCGCCTCCGGCTGATGCTCCGGCTGCGGCTGTACATGCACCGCCTGCGCATGGGCCTCCGGCTGATGCTCCGGCTGCGGCTGTACATGCACCGCCTGCGCATGGGCCTCCGGCTGAGCGGGGTACTGCGGCTGCACCGGCATCTGTGCTTGCTGCTGGTCGCTCCACGCCCCTTGCGCTCCCGGCATCAGCAGCAGATCGTCTTCCTCGACCGCGTGCTCCGCCGGCTCGTGGTACGCGTACGCACCCTGAGCCGGGATGCCCGGCTGCTCCGACAGGCCGCCGCCCACAGGGGCAGAGGGAGCCGCGTAGTGCGGCATCTCCTGCTGTCCGCCTGCGTTCTCCGGCAGTCCCTCGCCCGGGATCTGGCCGGTGTCAGTCATGCGTACCCCTCGCCCATCGGTAATGCTCCTTCCAACCGCTCGTCCGGCGCGCCCGGCCGCGGCGCAGCGACCGGCCCCTCGGACCCGCCCCTCGGAACAACGAGCGTGTGCGCCGCGCGGCACGTCGTACGTCCCCCGCCCGTCGTACCGCGCGCCCCGCTTGCCCTCAACCCTGAGGCGCAGAATGGACATTGAGCGGCAAAACACCGAACGTCCCGGGGCGGTACAACGGTGCGCCAGCCTACCCTCCGCGGGGCGCCGCTTCGATCACGGGGAGAGTGTCACAAGGGACGTGGCAGGCGGTGTCCGCAGAGCAGAAATACGACGTCACGCTCCCGTTCCGCCCATCCCGACGCGGCCGACGTGTCCAACTCCACAGACTGGATCAGCGCGCATTCCACGGCGTATCCCCCGTCGGACAGCGCCCGTCCGATGGCTTCGGCCTCGTCCCGGTTGGCGGCGTGGGAGACGATGCGTTCAGGCCGGCGCGCGGCGCACGCCGCAACCACGGGCGCTCCCCCGCCACCGACCCGCACCACGTCCGGCTCGGGCAGGTCCTCGAGGATCTGTGGTGCGATGCCGTGCACCAGCTGGAGTTGGACGCCGAAGCGGCGGGCCATGGCGGCGGCCCGCCCGCAGGCGTCGGGGTTCTGGTCCACGGCGATGACGGCGGCGCCGAACCGGGCCGCCTCTACCGCGGCCGCTCCATGGCCCGTTCCGATGTCCCAGACCAGGTCGCCCACGCGCGGCCCGAGCCGGGCGAGTTGGGCGGCGCGCAGCTGGGGGGACTCGCCCTCGCCGAACGACTCGGCAGCGTAGTCATGGGCGGGCAGGGCCCAGCCACGCACACCGGCCGGCTGGACGGGATCCCGTCCGGCGATCCAGCCGCCGCCTTGCACGGCCGCTCCCGCCGGTCCTGCGGCTCCGGCTGCCCAGGCGACGGCGGTGTTCTGGAGGCCGGCGCCGGGCGAGAAGCCGCCGATGGAAATGACGACGTTGGGGTCGCGCCAGGTGTGGTCGGCGACCTTGTCCGAGGTCAGGACGGTGACCTGCTCCCGCGGGGTGCCCAGCTCCTCGCAGATGACGAACGTACGGTGCACGTTGCCGAGCAGCAGGGCGAGTTCGGCCGGTCCGGCGCCCGGCGAGGTGAGCACGGCGACTTTGGTGTGAGCCCGGCAGACGTTGACGGCACGGCGAAGGTCGCGGCTGTGCGCGACCACGACCTCGGCGTCGTCCCAGGGCATGCCAACCCGGGCGAAGGCCGCGGCGACCGACGAGACCGCGGGCACCACCTCGACCTCCAGGCCGTGCCCGGGCGCGCGCAGGGTCCGTACGACGCCGAAGAAGCCGGGGTCGCCGTCGGCGACGACGACCGCGGTGCCGCGGTGCCCGGCGATCCGGCGGGCGGCGAGGTCCACGCTGCCGAGCCTGATCCGCTCCGCGCCGGGCGGCACCTCAGGCAGCGCCAGGTGGTGGGGGGCGCCGGCCACGAGGGTGGCGGCGCCGAGCGCGGAGCGGGCTGCGGCGGTCAGCGGCGAGCCGTCCCACCCGATCACCGTGACCCGGTCGGCCATCGTTGTCAGCCTCCCGTGGGCATGTCGCAGGTCGAGGCGCCCGCGGGCGCGCGGGCAGCATATGTGGGGATACGGGGTTCACAGTACCCCGGCTGGTCCAGACCGAAGAGGTGCGCCCCTTGGTCCTGAGCAGGTACTACAGCGCGGCGCTGGGGCGGCTGTAATCCGGCGGGGCGTCAGCTCCAGCGCGCGAACGTGGCGTAGCCGTCGGCATCCGCCGTTCCATCCGATATGTCTTCCAAGTCCTCGGGAAGCAGACTCCATACGATCAGGTCGGTGCGTACCTCGGTCCAGCTGCCGTCCTCCGTCTGGGCCCGCGCTATCCAGGCGCTGCGGAGCACGCCTTCGCTGATGCAGCCGATCTTCTGGGCCACCTGCTGCGACGCGGTGTTGTCGGCCGCCGTACGCAGCTCCAGCCGTTCGAACTTCTGGTCCTGGAACAGCCACTGCGCCACGGCGTGCACCGATTCGGAGGCATATCCCTCGCCCCGCGCCCAGGGAGCGGTGACATAGCCGATCTCGGTGGACCGGCAGCGCCAGTTGGTGTTCCGCAGATGCACGGTGCCGACCAGCCGCCCGGTGAGGACTTCCGCGACGGCGAGGACGATGCCCCGGCCCTCGGCGCGCTCGGCGGGGGCGAACCGGGCGACCCAGTCCTCGGCGTCGCGCAGGGTGTACGGCTGGGGTACGGAGGTCCAGGCCGTGACGAGTTCGTCGTTCATCATGTCCGCGAGGGCGGGCACGTCGTCTTCCTCGAACGGGCGCAGCACCAGCCGGTCCGTGCTGATGGAGATGTCCGGGAAGGTGGATGTCATGCGCCGCTCCGTAACCGGGGGACCTGTCTGGGAGCCCAGCATGCAGCATCGGGCCGGCGAAGTGCAGCGCGGGGCGGGGGTACGGCCAGGCCCCGCGCAGTCCCGTGGGGTGCGCGGGGCCTGTGCCAGGTGTCAGCCCTTCACGGCGCCGAAGGCCGGGATGACCGAGCCGTCGCCGAACTTGTCCTCGATGAACTTCTTGACCTCGGGGGAGTTGAGGAGCTTCGCGAGCTTCTTCACCCGGGGGTCGTTCTCGTGGCCCTTCTCCACCGCGAGGAAGTTGGCGTACGGGTTGTTCTCCGCTTTCTCCAGGGCCAGGGCGTCCTTGGCGGGCTTCAGCTTGGCGCCGATGGCGAAGTTGCCGTTGATCACGGCGGCGTCGACGTCGGCGAGCCGGGCCGGGATCTGGGGAGCCTCCAGCTCGGTGAACTTCAGGCCCTTCTTGTCGGTGATGTCCCCCAGGGTGGCCTGGGATCCGACCCCGTCCTTGAGCTTGATCAGGCCGTTGTCGGCGAGCAGCTTGAGCGCGCGGCCCTCGTTGGTGGCGTCGTTGGGCAGGGCGATGGTCTTGCCGGCCTTGAGGTCCGACAGCTTCTTGACCTTGCCGGCGTACAGGCCCAGCGGCTCGATGTGAACGTTCACCACGGGCACGATGTGCGTGCCCTTCTCCTTGTTGAAGTCGTCCAGGAACGGCTTGTGCTGGAAGAAGTTGGCGTCGACGTCACCGCTCTCGGTGGCGGGGTTCAGCTGCGAGTAGTCGCTGAACTCCTTGACGTCGAGCTTGAGTCCGGCCTTCTTCGCGAGGTGGTCCTTGACGAAGTTGAGGATGTCGCCGTGCGGCGTCGGGTTGGCGCCTACCACGAGGGCGGCGTTCTTGTCGCCCTGCTTGGCGCCGGGGTCGGCGTCGGAGGGCGCACTGCAGGCGGTGGCGCCGAGGGTGAGGGCGGCGGCGGCCGCGCCGGCAGCGGTGATCTTGATGGTGTTGCGCACGAAGAGTGCCTCTTTCTTGTTCACAGGATGGGGTGCCCGGCAAAGGGTCCGGGCTCCTGGGGTGTTGGGTGGTTCAGGCGGCCGTACGGAACCGGGAGCGCAGCAGCCGTACGGGTGCGGTGGATTGGGACCGGCCGCGGCGGCTGAGCTGCCGTACGGCCAGGTCGCCGAGGAGCTGCACCAGGGTGACGATGACGATCAGCAGGACGACCGTGACGAGCATCAGGCCGGTCTCGAAGCGCTGGTAGCCGTAGACATACGCCAGGTTGCCCAGACCTCCGCCGCCGATCGAACCGGCCATCGCGGAGTAGCCGATGAGTGCGATGACGGTGGTGGTGAGGCCGGCGATGATCGAGGGCAGCGCCTGCGGCAGCAGCACCTTGAACACCAGGGTCCAGGTCCCGCCGCCCATCGCCTGGACGGCCTCGACCAGGCCGTGGTCGACCTCGCGGATCGCGGTCTCCACCAGGCGGGCGAAGAACGGGATGGCGCCGATGGCGAGCGGTACGACCGCCGCGCTGGGCCCGATGGAGGTGCCGATGAGAACGCGGCAGAGCGGGATCAGCACGATCATCAGGATGAAGAAGGGCAGCGAGCGGCCGATGTTCACGACGACGCCGACAACCTTGTTGATCACGATGTTCTGCAGCAGCCCACCGCGGTCGGTGAGGACCAGCAGGATGCCCAGCGGAAGTCCGCCGAGTACGGCGTAGAGCGTGGACCACCAGACCATGAAGAGGGTGTCCAGACACGCGTTGGACAGCAGCGGCTGCATCTCGGACCAGGTCATTTGGCGCCCTCCTTCACCAGCTCGGCGGTGGTCGCCGCCGGGTCGGTCACGTCGACCTGCAGCCCCTGCTCACGCAGGAAGCCGATGGGCACGACGTTCTCCTCGTAGCGGCCGGGCAGTTCGATGCGCATCCGGCCGATCTGCCTGCTGCCGACGGTGTCCATCGCGGCACCCAGGATCGAGATGTCGATGTTGTACGTCCGCGACAGCTGGGAGATCACGGGCTGGGTGGCGGCCTCGCCGTGGAAGGTGATGTCCACGACCGTACGGTCCGGGCCCGACGCCTCTCCGCCGACCGGGAACAGCTCGTGGGCCAGCTCGGAGCCGGGCGTGGCCAGCAGTTCCGCGACGGTGCCGGACTCGACGACCCGCCCGCCCTTCATCAGCGCGGCCGAGTCGCAGATCGTCTTGACGACGTCCATCTCGTGCGTGATGAGCAGCACCGTGAGGCCGAGCTGCTGGTTGAGGTCGCGCAGCAGCTGAAGGATGGAGCGGGTGGTCTCGGGGTCGAGGGCGCTGGTCGCCTCGTCGGAGAGCAGCACCTTCGGGTCACCCGCGAGTGCGCGGGCGATGCCGACACGCTGCTTCTGGCCGCCGGAGAGCTGGGCCGGGTACGCCTTGGCCCTGTCGGCCAGGCCGACGAGGCCGAGGAGTTCCAGGGCCTTGCGGGAGCGCTCCTTGCCGGAGACACCGAGGATCTCCAGCGGCAGTTCGACATTGCCCTGCACGGTGCGCGAGGACAGCAGGTTGAAGTGCTGGAAGACCATGCCGATGCGGCTGCGAGCCTGGCGCAGGGCGGCGCCCGCCCTCTGACCACGCCCGGCGAGGGCGGTGAGGTCCTGGCCGTCGACGGTGACCGTGCCCGAGCTGGGGCGCTCCAGGAGGTTCACACAGCGGATGAGGGTGGACTTGCCGGCTCCGCTACGGCCGACGACTCCGTACACCTCGCCTTCGCGGACGTGCAGGTCGACGCCGTCCAGGGCGGTGACCTCGCGGCCTCGTGAGCGGTAGACCTTGGTCAGGCCTGTTGTGGTGATCACAGGATTTCCGTCACTGTCGAGTGCACGGCGGAGTGGTGGCCGCCGCACACGGGGCATTCGTGTGCTTCGGCGCGGCACGGTGCAGGGGCGCGGGGCGGCCCCGGAGGGCAGTCGTGACGCGGACGGGCGCGGTCCGCCATGGGGTGTACGGACACGGCTCGGCGGGGTCTCGCTTCGGGGCGCGAGGCGCAGGGGCCCTCAGCGGTCACACATTCGACACATACAACGAGCACCGGGCGGCATCATCGCCTCGGTCGCGCGGGTGCGGTCGCTCGTCGTGGTCATGGCCGCAAGTAAAGCAGACCGCGGCAGGTCCCGATCAACGCGGCCCGAATATCGGACGCCTCTGTCCGAATGATGGACAGCGGTCAGTCCGTTGCCGTGATCTCCACTCCTCGGGGCCGTGGCCTGCGCGGATACCGAGGAGAGGCGGGTGATGACGGCCTCGGCGGACAGCTCCGCGCGGTCGTGCGTTGTGGCCAATGCCACGGTGCGCATCCCGGCGGCCCCGCGCGCAGCGGGAGAAAACGGGCGCATTAGAGTCACGGCATGCTCGACGCGCTGACGGTCACGGTATCGGTGGCCGCCCTTCTGCTCGCCGCCTGGTGCGGTTTCGCCGCATTTCGCGACCAGCCGACCAAGGACTGGCACTTCATCGGCATGGCGGTCGTGACCGTGCTGGCGCTCGGCCAGCTGGTGGTCGGCGTGGTCCAGTTGGCCCGGGGCGAGCGGCCGCAGGAGAGTACGGCGGTGTTCGTGGCGTATCTGATCGCCGCCGCCGCGGCCGTCCCGGGGGCCGGATTCCTGTCGCTCGCGGAGCGCACCCGCTGGGGTTCGGCGACCGTCGCCGCGGGCGCCGTGGTGCTGGCCGTGCTGGAGGTCCGGCTGTTCGACGTCTGGGGAGGTCACGGTGGGTGAGACGAGCCCGAGCGAGACGAGCGTGACGGGGACGGCGGATGCGCGGGCCACCGGACGGCCGGGCGGGCTGAGCGAGGGACCGGGCCGGCTGCTGCTGGCGCTGTACGGGGTGTTCACCGTCGGGGCCGCGTCGCGGTCCATCTTTCAGCTGAGCACGCAGTACGAGCAGGCGCCGCTCGCCTACGTCCTCTCGGCGGTCGCCGCGCTGGTGTACGCGTTCATCACGGTGTCGCTGGTGCGCGGCGGCGAGACGGCGCGCAGGCTGGCCCTGGTGTGCTGCACCGCCGAGCTGGCCGGCGTGCTGACGGTCGGCACCTGGACCCTGGTCGAGCCGTCCGCCTTCCCCGACGAGACCGTCTGGTCCGAATACGGGATGGGGTATCTCTTCCTGCCGCTCGTGCTGCCCGTGACCGGGCTCTTCTGGCTGCGCCGGGCCCGCCGGCGGGCCTGATCGGCGGCCACCCGCCTCTCAGAGCTTCCAAGAGGCGGGTGGCCGGGCGGCTCAGGCGCTGGTGACGTACTTCTCCACGCCCTTCTCCAGGGTGATCAGGCTCAGTCGGCGGGAGATCTGCTCGGTGCCGACGGGGGCATAGCCGTGGCTGCGGTACAGCCGCAGACTGCCGTCGCTGCGGTGACCGGTGAACAGCCGGTACCGCTTGGCCGCGAGGTCCGCGGCCAGCCGCTCCTCGATCGCCGCGAGCAGCCGGCCGCCGAGCCCGTGCCGCTGCATCCGGGGGTGCACGATCAGCTTGTCGAGCCGGGCGGTGCCGTCCTCGTCGACGGTGCCCCGCACCGAGCCGACGACCTCCTCGCCGAGCCGGGCCACGAGCACACAGCCCTGGCTCAGTTCGGCGCGGAGGTCGTCGAGCGTCTGGGTGAGAGGCTCGAGGGTGTAGTCGCCGTACAGCTCCGCCTCGCTCTGGTAGCAGAGGTACTGCAGTTTGAGGATCTGCTCGGCGTCCTGGTCGTTCGCCGCAGAGATGGTCACGCTCATGCCCATGTGCGCACGCCTCCCTACTCATCGGTCGCCCGGGCGCGACGAGGGTGTCGAGGGGCGCCCGGGCCGTGTGGTGCCCTGACTGGTGACGTCGTGGGGTGCTCCCCCAGCTACGCCCCGGCGCAGCCATGGGAGTGCCCCCAGCCGCCATGGCGCCGGTCTGCTAACGCTCCTTTCCCCGGAGTTCGGGAGCCGCAACCTCCGCCACGAGCATTCTGCGCAAACATCCAAGGCAGCGGGAACGTATGGGCCCCAAACTCCCTTGTGAGATTCCCAACTCACCTGCGACTTCGCGGTATGTCGGGTCGGCCGGGGACAGTAACGCGCGCATCAATCGAGGGCACCGTCCGGGGAGCCGGGCGACAGCGGCGCGCAGGGCGCGGCGGGTCTCGGCGGCCAGCACCCGGTCCTCGACGGCTGCCCCCGGATCGCCGTCCGCCGCTTCGTACGGCACTTCGCGCTGCGCCCGGCGGCGGGCGCAGCGCGCCTCGGTACGGACGGCGGCGCGCACCCAGTCGGCCGGCACGGCGGGCGGGCCGCTGGCGCGGGTGCGCTCCAGCAGCCGCAGCAGTACGGCCTGTTCGAGGTCCGCGGGCTCGACGCCCGTCCCGTACGCCTCGGCCTCCGCTTCGGCGGTGAGCAGGGGGCGCAGCGAGGTGAGGAGGTCGGTCGATGTCATACCGGGCCGGACAGCGCTCGCGCGCGGTCCGGTTTCACAGGGGCCCGTAAGTCACCCGTGTGGGTGGCTCGGCCGACGGCTCTCGGCACGCTGTTCCCCGCCCACCCGCCCCCGGACACGGGCGGGTGGGCGGGAGAGAAACCGCTCAGCCCTGCTTGAGGAAGTCGGCCCGCGCCAGCAACGCCGTGTCCGCGTTGTCAGAGAAGATCCCGTCGATCCCGGTCGCGAAGTACGTCTGGAACGCGCCGAACGCGTCGCCGTACGCGTTCGGGTCCGTCCCGCGCTGGAAGTCGGCCGGCAGGAAGCTGTTCTCGTTGCGCATCGTGTACGGGTGCAGGATCAGCCCCGCCGCGTGCGCGTCCCGTACGAGCGTGGTGGGCTTGCCGAGCTTGCCGGTCCCGTCCTGCGGAATGATCAGGCTGAGGACCGGGCCGATGCCCTGCGCGAAGCCGGCGATCCACTTCAGACCCCCAGGCTTGATGAGGTCGGCGGTGGTGCGCGGGTCGCCGCTCTCCTCGAAGTCCCAGGGGCGGTAGTCGGCAGTCCACAGCAGAACGACCTTGGGGCAGTCGACGAGCTTCGCGAGCCGCTCGATGCTGCTCGGCTCGAAGGACTGCAGGAAGTTGGGGGCGTCGGCGGTGTTCCGCCCGTACGTGCGCAGCAGCGTCGCGAGGCGCTCCTCGAGGCCGAGCCCCAGCTTGCGGAAGTAGCTGGGGTGCTTGGTCTCGATGTGCAGCCACACCGGCCGGCCCCGCTTGCGGCCCTCCTTTTCAGCCCACTGGAGGACCTCTTCGAAGGTGGGGACCGCCCAGCGGCCGTCGTAGAGGGTGTTGTGCTGCCGGGTGTCCGGGATGCGCTCCTTGGCGCGGAGCGTCTTGAGCTCGGCGAGGGTGAAGTCCTCGGTGAACCAGCCGGTGATCTGCTCCCCGTCCACCGTCTTCGTCGTCTTGCGGGCGGCGAACTCGGGGTGGTCGGCGACATCGGTGGTGCCGGCGATGTTGTTCTCGTGGCGGCAGACCAGATGCCCGTCCTTGGTGGGCACCAGGTCCTGCTCGATCACATCGGCACCCATGTCGAGGGCGAGCTGGTACGAGCCCAGGGTGTGCTCCGGCCGATAGCCGCTGGCCCCGCGGTGTGCGATGACTGTGGGCACCGGCAGGTCCGGCCGGGTACTTCCCGCGCTCTCGGCCGCGCGCGCCGCACCCGCTCCGCCGAACACGACCGCTCCGGCACCGAGGGCAGCCGCCCCCAGGAGGGCGCGCCGACCGGGCTGCTGCTCCTGCTCCATGAGCACTCCTTGCTGTGATCTCCTGCCGCCGGCTGTCCTGCCGAACGGCCGCTCGATACTAGGGGGTTGACCCTTTCGAACGGGAGACACCACAAGGAACGCAGGAGCAACACAGGTCAACACTGCGTATCGACTGCACGAACCCGGCGTGCGATCAGGACCGACCCGCGAGTATCGTCCTCACCTGCAGACTCATCGGCCGCCTGGGCCGCGAACGCCGCACCTGAGCCGACCATCACGACCGGAGGATCCGTTGTCCCGCATCCTGCTGAAGGCGATTCTCGGATTCGTCATGCGTGTCCTGTTCCGCCCGAAGGTCGAGGGCCTGGAGCACATCGCCGACACCGGACCAGTCATCGTGGCCGGCAACCACGTCACCTTCATCGACTCGATGTTCCTGTCGCTGATCGTCAAGCGGCAGGTGTACTTCATCGGCAAGGACGAGTACGTCACCGGGAAGGGCGTCAAGGGCCGCGCCATGGCGTGGTTCTTCGGCGCGGCCGGCATGATCCCGGTCGACCGGGACGGCGGACACGGCGGTGTCGCGGCGCTGATGACCGGCCGCCGGGTGCTCGAGGAGGGCAAGGTCTTCGGCATCTACCCGGAGGGCACCCGCTCCCCCGACGGCCGTCTCTACCGCGGCCGCACCGGGATCGCGCGGCTCGCGCTGATGACCGGCGCCCCGGTGGTCCCGTTCGCGGTGGTCGGGACGGACAAGGTGCAGCCCGGCGGCAAGGGCATGCCGCGGATCAAGCCGGTGACCGTGCGTTTCGGCGAGCCCCTGGACTTCTCCCGCTACGAGGGCATGGACCGGGACCGCTATGTGCTGCGCGCGGTGACCGACGAGGTCATGAGCGAGGTCATGCGGCTGTCGGGTCAGGAGTACGTGGACATGTACGCGACCAAGGCGAAGGCCGCCTGACCGCGCGACGCCAACGGGAATGACAGTGCGGGCAGCCCGAAGATGGTGAGCAGGTCGGCAAGGATCGCTCCGATGAAGCCGCGGCGGTGGAAGAGCCGCATGTCCAGCAGGGGCGCGCGCAGGGCGAGTTGGCGCCGTAATAGACCGAATGAGACATCGACGTCTCATTTTGAGAGACCGCGCTGCCTCCCGGGAGGGCGGGCAGGCGCGAGGAAAGCCTCAGGTCCAGGGCAGACGCGAGCGGTGCCGCCAGTACGCCGCGGGCTCCTCGGCGAGGCTTGCCATGGCATCGAGCTGCTGGTCGTCGAGTCGGACGCCGGCGGCGGCGAAATTGGAGACAAGCTGACCGGTGGTGGCCGCTCCGGAGAGCACAGTGCCGACCCAGGGCCGGTGCAGGACGGCCGCGAGGGCGATGGCGTCAGGGCCGACACCGGTCTCCTCAGCCACCCGGCGCACCACCGGCGGGGTGTCCGCGGCGGCGAGGCGGCCATTGGCCATGCCCTCCTTGACGATGACCCACAGGCCCGCCTCATGTGCCTCGGCGAGCGCGGCCTCGGCCGAGGTCTCCAACAGGTTGTACGTCGCCTGCACACTGCCGAACAGCGGCCTGCCGTCCACCGTGATCTCCAGGGCCGAGCGAATCGCATCGGCCTGAGCAGGGCCGCTGGTGGACAGGCCGATGGTCACGCCCTCCTCGGCGAGGCGCGCCAGCCGCCGGTGGAGCCCGGTGTCGGTAAGGGCCGGACTGTCCCTGGTGACCGAGTGAATCTGATACAGATCGAGCCGCTCGCCCAGCAGTTGACGGGTCTCGGCGTACTGAGGCTCGTACGTCGCGACGCTGTGGTCCTTGACCTCGTGCACATCGGCGTCCGTACGCCAGTCCGCCGTGTAGGTGTAGCCCCACTTGCTGCCGACGACCACGTCCTGAGCGTCGGGGCGGCGCCGCAGCCAGTCGGCGAGAAACTCCTCCGACCGGCCGTACGAGCGCGCCGCGTCGACGTAGCGCACGCCGTGTGCGTACGCCGCATCCAGCAACTCGTGCGCGCGCTCGCGCATCGCGTCGACCGTGCGCTCGGCCGGAAGATCCCGCTCCCGGCCGAGGTTGATGTACCCGGGTCGGCCAACGGCGGCCAGGCCGAGCCCGATGCGGGCCGTGGGAGTGGCGGCTTCTGCGAGGCGGGCGAGCGCCATGACGGAACCCCTGCGCGTCGAACGGCTGATGGATCATCCACCGTATCCGTCCCCGCTCTGCCCCCGGGTCTCAGGGCAGATGCGGGAACCCGTCACAGCGCCGCCGGTCTGTGCGGTCAGCTCTTGGCGCGGGCCCAGGCGTACTGGGTGGCCAGGTCCTGCTTGACCTCGGCGAGCTGAACGGCCACCGCGGACGGGGCCGTTCCACCGCGGCCGCTGCGCGAGGCGAGCGCGCCCGGCACATTGAGGACCGTACGGACCTCAGGCGTCAGATGCGGGGAGATCTTCGCGAACTGCTCGTCCGTGAGCTGGTCGAGCTCGATGCCGTGGGCCTCGCACTCCTTGACGCACTCGCCGGCCACCTCATGCGCGACCCGGAACGGCACGCCCTGCTTGACCAGCCACTCGGCGATGTCGGTGGCGAGCGAGAAGCCCGCCGGAGCCAGTTCCTCCATGCGCTCACGGTTCACCGTCAGCGTGGCCATCATGCCGGTGAAGGCGGGCAGCAGGACCTCGAGCGTGTCGCAGGAGTCAAAGACCGGCTCCTTGTCCTCCTGCAGATCCCGGTTGTACGCGAGCGGCAGCGCCTTCAGGGTCGCCAGCAGCCCGGTGAGGTTGCCGATGAGACGGCCCGACTTGCCGCGCGCGAGCTCGGCGATGTCCGGGTTCTTCTTCTGCGGCATGATCGACGAGCCCGTGGAGAAGGCGTCGTGGAGGGTCACGAAGGAGAACTCCTTCGTGTTCCAGATGATGATCTCCTCAGCGAGCCGGGAGAGGTCGACGCCGATCATCGCGGTGATGAAAGCGAACTCGGCGACGAAGTCGCGGGAGGCCGTGCCGTCGATGGAGTTGCCCGACGAACCCCGCTCGAAGCCGAGCTCCTTCGCCACCGCCTCGGGGTCCAGGCCGAGCGAGGAGCCTGCGAGCGCGCCGGAGCCGTACGGGGACACGGCGGTGCGCTCGTCCCACTGGCGCAGCCGTTCCGCGTCCCGGCTCAGCGCGTGCACATGGGCGAGGACATGGTGGGCGAACAGGACGGGCTGGGCGTGCTGGAGGTGCGTACGGCCCGGCATCGCGACATCCGGGTGGGCCTCGGCCAGGCCGATCAGCGCCTCCTGGAGGTCGGCGATCAGTCCGCCGATGATGCGGGCGTGGTCGCGCAGGTACATCCGGAACAGGGTCGCGACCTGGTCGTTGCGGGACCGGCCGGCACGCAGCTTGCCGCCCAGCTCGGGGCCGAGCCGCTCCAGCAGCCCCCGCTCGAGCGCGGTGTGCACGTCCTCGTCGGCGATGGTGCCGGTGAACGAGCCGTCGGCGACGTCGGACTCCAGCTGGTCGAGCCCGGCCAGCATCCGCTCCAGCTCGTCGGCGGTGAGGAGCCCGGCCTGGTGCAGCACGCGCGCGTGCGCCCGGGAGCCGGCGATGTCGTACGGCGCGAGCCGCCAGTCGAAGTGGACCGACGCCGACAGCTTGGCCAGCGCCTCGGACGGTCCGTCGGCGAAGCGGCCGCCCCACAGCCGGACGTCGTCGCTGCTGCCGTTGCTCACTTGCTGTGCTCCTCATGGGTTGTTGAGATGCCCCTCCCCGCCCTCCCCCGCTGGGGAAGACAGGGAGGGGAAGGCTACCCGGCCAGGGCCGGGTGGCGCGTTACGCCAGGTCGCGCTTGGCGGCAATCTTGCTCGACATGCCGAAGATCTCGATGAACCCCTTCGACAGCGACTGGTCGAACGTGTCCCCCGTGTCGTATGTCGCGAGGTTGAAGTCGTACAGCGACTCCTCCGAGCGCCGACCGGTGACCACGGCCCGGCCGCCGTGCAGAGTCATCCGGATGTCGCCGGAGACGTGCTGGTTGGCCTCGTTGATGAAGCCGTCCAGGGCCCGCTTGAGCGGCGAGAACCACAGGCCGTCGTAGACCAGCTCGCCCCACCGCTGCTCGACCTGCCGCTTGTAGCGGGCCAGCTCGCGCTCGACGGTGACGCTCTCCAGCTCCTGGTGGGCGCTGATCAGCGCGATGGCGCCGGGAGCCTCGTACACCTCGCGGGACTTGATGCCGACCAGCCGGTCCTCGACCATGTCGATCCGGCCGATGCCCTGGGCGCCCGCCCGCTCGTTCAGCTGCTGGATGGCCTGCAGGACGGTGACCGGCTTGCCGTCGATGGCGACCGGAACGCCTGCCTTGAAGGTGATGATCACCTCGTCGGCGTCCCGCGGGGTGGCCGGGTTCTCGGTGTACTCGTAGATGTCCTCGATCGGACCGTTCCAGATGTCCTCGAGGAAGCCGGTCTCGACCGCCCGCCCGAAGACGTTCTGGTCGATGGAGTACGGGGACTTCTTGGTGGTCGCGATCGGGAGGTTCGCCTTCTCGGCGAAGGCGATGGCCTTGTCCCGGGTCATCGCGTAGTCCCGGACCGGGGCGATGCACTTCAGGTCGGGGGCGAGGGAGGAGATACCGGCCTCGAACCGCACCTGGTCGTTGCCCTTGCCGGTGCAGCCGTGGGCGACGGTGGTGGCGCCGTGCTTCTTGGCGGCGGCGACGAGGTGCTTGACGATCGCCGGCCGGGAGAGCGCCGAGACCAGCGGATAGCGGTCCATGTACAGAGCATTGGCCTTGATCGCCGGGAGGCAGTACTCGTCGGCGAACTCGTCCTTGGCGTCGGCGACCTCCGCCTCGACGGCACCGCAGGCGAGCGCGCGCTTGCGGATGACGTCCAGGTCCTCGCCGCCCTGGCCGACGTCCACGGCAACGGCGATGACCTCGGCGCCCGTCTCCTCGGCGATCCAGCCGATGCAGACGGAGGTGTCCAGGCCGCCCGAGTAGGCGAGTACGACGCGCTCGGTCACAGGTCTCTCCTTACGATGCACACGCTGATGGGTATAACTATGCACTCCGCCGTATGTTTCGTCAATCCCGCTTGGGGGGCGTGAGGCGGCACAGATGCCAGCGGCGGGAGCGCCTTCGCGCCCCCGCCTCCGTTTCGGCGTTTTCGTGAGTCTCAGCGGGACTTCTGTGCCAGCCGCAGCAGGTGGTCGGCCAGCGCCTGGCCGCCGTGCGGATCCCGGCTGATCAGCAGCAGGGTGTCGTCCCCGGCGATGGTCCCGATGATCTCGTGCACCTCCGCCGCGTCGATGGCCGATGCGAAGAACTGCGCGGCGCCGGGCGGGGTCCGCAGGACGACCAGATTCGCCGACGCCTCGGCCGAGATGAGCAGTTCACCGGCCAGCCGGGCCATCCGGGCCTCGCTCGCCGACTCGCCCAGGGGTGCCCGGGGCGTACGGTCCCCGCCCTCGGACGGGACCGCGTAGATCAGTTCGCCACCGGTGTTGCGGATCTTCACCGCACCCAGCTCGTCGAGGTCCCGGGAGAGCGTCGCCTGGGTGACGGAGAGCCCATCGTCGGAGAGCAGCTTCGCCAGCTGGCTCTGCGACCGCACCGGCTGCCGGTTGAGGATGTCGACAATCCGGCGGTGGCGGGCGGTACGAGTGTGCGGCACGGCCGGGCCGCCGTGCTCGGCGGCGTCCTGCATCATCGTCGTCATTCTCCGGATCGTCGTTTCCCATCTGCGGCCTCGAGGACGGCCGGGAACGCCCGGAGGAACGATTCCACCTCGTCATCACCGATGATCAGCGGCGGAGCGAGCCGCACCACGTCCGGCACGGCGGCGTTCACCAGGAATCCCGCGTCCTGAGCCGCCTGCTGCACCCGCGGCGAGAGGGGCTCGGTGAGCACGATACCCAGCAGCAGGCCGGCGCCGCGCACATGATCCACCAGCGGGTGCCCGATGGACTCGATGCCGTGCCGAAGCTTCTCACCCTGGCGCTTGACGTGATCGAGGATCCCGTCGGCGGCGATGGTGTCGAGAACGGCGAGGGACGCGGCGCACACCACCGGGTTGCCGCTGAAGGTCGAGCCATGCGCGCCGGGGACGAGCAGCTCGGCGGCCGGGCCGAAGGCGACGGTCGCGCCGATGGGAAGGCCGCCGCCCAGGCCCTTGGCAAGGGTGACGATGTCGGCCTCAACGCCCTGCGCCTGGGACTCGATCCAGTGACCGGTGCGCCCGATGCCCGTCTGGATCTCGTCGAGTACGAGGAGGGTGCCGGTGGCGCTGGTGATCTCCCGTGCCGCCTGGAGGTAGCCCGGCGGGGGCACGACCACGCCGTTCTCGCCCTGGATCGGCTCGACGACCACCAGCGCCGTGTCGGTCGTGACGGCGGCGCGCAGCGCGTCCACATCTCCGAACGGAACATGCGTGACCTCGCCCGGCAGCGGCAGGAAGGGGTCCTGCTTCTTCGGCTGGCCGGTCAGGGCCAGGGCGCCCATGGTGCGGCCGTGGAAGCCGCCGAGGGTGGCCACCATGTGCGTACGGCCCGTGAGCCTGCCGATCTTGAAGGCTGCCTCGACGGCCTCGGCACCGGAGTTGGAGAAGTAGACACGGCCGGGGCGCCCGAGGAGCTGGAGGATACGTTCGGCGAGGGCGACGGTCGGCTCGGCGATGAAGAGGTTGGAGACGTGGCCGAGCGTGGCCAGCTGGGCGGTGACGGCCTCGATGACGGCAGGGTGGGCATGGCCGAGGGCGTTGACCGCGATACCGCCCAGGAAGTCGACGTAACTCTTCCCGTCCGCGTCCCACACCTTGGCGCCCTCGCCCCGGACGAGCGGGATCCGCGGGGTGCCGAAGTTGTTCATCATGGCGCCCTGCCAGCGCGAGGTCAGCTCCTGGTTGCTCATACGTCCCCCTTCGCGTCCGGCACGACCATCGTGCCGATCCCCTCGTCCGTGAAGATCTCCAGCAGAATCGAGTGCTGGACCCGCCCGTCGATCACGCGGGCGGTGGTGACGCCATTGCGCACGGCGTACAGGCAGCCCTGCATCTTGGGGACCATGCCGCTGGAGAGATCCGGCAGCAGCTTCTCCAGTTCGCTGGCGGTGAGCCGGCTGATGACGTCGTCGCTGTTCGGCCAGTCCTCGTACAGGCCCTCCACATCCGTGAGGACCATCAGCGTCTCCGCGCCCAGCGCCGCGGCGAGTGCGGCCGCCGCCGTGTCCGCGTTGACGTTGTAGACATGGCCGTCGTCGGCGCTGCGTGCGATCGAGGAGATGACCGGGATCCGGCCGTCTGCCAGCAGCGCCTCGATGGCGCCGGTGTCTATCTCCGTGACCTCGCCCACCCGGCCGATGTCCACGGCCTCCCCGTCGATCACCGGCAGATGCTGGGTGGCGGTGATGGTGTGGGCGTCCTCGCCGGTCAGGCCGACCGCCAGCGGCCCGTGCTGGTTGAGCAGATTGACCAGCTCCCGCTGCACCTGGCCGGCCAGCACCATCCGTACGACGTCCATGGCCTCGGGCGTCGTCACACGCAGCCCGGCCTTGAACTCCGAGACCAGGCCATGCCTGTCGAGCTGGGCGCTGATCTGCGGGCCCCCGCCGTGGACGACCACGGGCTTGAGGCCGGCGTGCCGCAGGAAGACGACGTCCTGGGCGAAGGCGGCCTTCAGCTCCTCGTCGACCATGGCGTTGCCGCCGAACTTGATGACGACCGTCTTGCCGTGGTGGCGGGTCAGCCACGGAAGCGCCTCGATCAACGTCTGGGCCTTCGGTAGGGCGGTGTGCTTGCGTGTGCTCATGAGCTGTATGCGCTGTTCTCGTGGACGTAGTCGGCGGTCAGGTCATTGGCCCAGATGACAGCGGATTCGCTGCCCGCGGCCAGGTCGGCGGTGATCCGTACCTCGCGGTAGCGCATGTCCACCAGCTCCCGGTCCTCGCCCACCGAGCCGTTCTTGCACACCCAGACGTCGTTGATGGCGACGTTGAGCTGGTCGGGCTCGAAGGCGGCGGAGGTGGTGCCGATCGCGGAGAGCACCCGGCCCCAGTTGGGGTCCTCGCCGTGAATCGCGCACTTGAGGAGGTTGTTGCGGGCGATGGAGCGGCCGACCTCGACGGCGTCGTCCTCGCTCGCAGCGTTGATCACCTCGATGCGGATGTCCTTGGAGGCGCCCTCGGCGTCTCCGATCAGCTGGCGGGCCAGGTCGTCGCAGACGGTCCGTACCGCCTCGGCGAACTCCTCGTACGCCGGGGTGATCCCGGAAGCGCCGGAGGCGAGCAGCAGCACGGTGTCATTGGTGGACATGCAGCCGTCGGAGTCGACCCGGTCGAAGGTCGTACGGGTCGCGGCGCGCAGTGCCCGGTCCAGATCCGTGGCCTCGACGTCGGCGTCGGTGGTCAGGACGACGAGCATGGTGGCCAGTCCGGGGGCGAGCATGCCCGCGCCCTTGGCCATGCCGCCGACCGTCCAGCCTCCCCCAGCCTCGGGCCGGGGGGACCCCCCTCCCTGTGCCACGGCGGTCTTGTGCACGGTGTCGGTGGTCTTGATGGCGATGGCGGCCTTCTCACCGCCGTGTGCGGAGAGTTCGGCCGCGGCCTTCTCGACGCCTGGCAGAAGCTTGTCCATCGGAAGGCGTATGCCGATCAGGCCGGTGGACGCCACAGCGATCTCGGCGGCGTTGTGCCCCAGTACCTCGGCGGCCTTCTCGGCGGTGGCGTGGGTGTCCTGGAAGCCGAGCGGGCCGGTGCAGGCGTTCGCACCGCCGGAGTTGAGCACGACGGCCGAGACCTGTCCGCCCTTGAGGACCTGCTCGGACCACAGGACCGGAGCGGCCTTGACGCGGTTGGAGGTGAAGACGCCCGCAGCCGCCAGGCGCGGCCCGTTGTTGACGACGAGCGCCAGATCCGGGTTGCCGTTCTCCTTGATCCCGGCGGCGATGCCCGCTGCCGTGAACCCCTGTGCTGCCGTGACGCTCACTGAGCCTCCTTGTTCTCTCCCACAGCCTTCGGACTGAGGCTGCTGCCATCTCCGCTTGCGCAGCACGTATCCGCGGTCATCGTCGTCTTCAGGCCGGTGGCCGTGCACATTCCCCCTGGGGGTACCACCCGGGCCGTCAGGCCCAGGGGGGCGGCCTCCCCCGGCGAAGCCAGGGGGAGTGCCCCCCTGCTCACGGAGCGACTCCGACCGTGGACAGTCCCAGCTCCTCGGGCAGTCCGAGGGCGACGTTCATGCTCTGCACCGCGGCACCCGCGGTGCCCTTGGTGAGGTTGTCGATGGCGCTGATGGCGATGATGCGCCCGGCGGCCTCGTCGTAGGCGACCTGGAGCTGTGCGGCGTTCGATCCGTACACCGCGGCGGTGGCCGGCCACTGGCCCTCGGGCAACAGACGAATGAACGGTTCCGCGGCGAGCGCCTTCGCGTACGCCTCACGCACCTGTGGCGCCGTAACCCAGGGCTTCGCCTTGGCCGTGCAGGTCGCCAGGATGCCGCGCGGCATCGGGGCGAGGGTGGGGGTGAAGGACACCGAGACCCGCTCCCCGGCCACGGCCGACAGGTTCTGCACCATCTCGGGCGTGTGCCGGTGGCCGCCGCCGACACCGTACGGGCTCATCGAGCCCATGACCTCGCTGCCCAGCAGATGCGGCTTGGGCGTCTTGCCGGCGCCCGAGGTGCCGGACGCGGCGACGATCACGGCCTCCGGCTCGGCGAGCCCGGCCGCGTACGCCGGGAACAGCGCAAGGCTGACGGCGGTCGGGTAGCAGCCTGGGACCGCGATGCGCTTGGACCCCTGCAGCGCATCGCGAGCCCCGGGCAGCTCGGGGAGGCCGTACGGCCAGGTGCCCGCGTGCGGGGAGCCGTAGAACCGCTCCCAGTCCCCCGCGTCCTTGAGCCGGAAGTCCGCACCGCAGTCGACGATCAGCACGTCATCGCCGAGCTCCTCGGCGACGGCGGCGGACTGCCCGTGCGGCAGCGCGAGAAACACGACGTCGTGGCCTGCGAGCGCATCGGCGGTGGTCGGCGCGAGCACCTGGTCGGCGAGCGGCAGCAGGTGCGGCTGCAGTGCGCCGAGCCGCTGGCCCGCGTTGGAGTTCCCCGTCAGTGTGCCGAGCCGGACCTCGGGGTGCGCCAGGAGCAGACGCAGCAGCTCTCCGCCCGCGTATCCGCTTGCTCCCGCCACTGCTGCTCGTATCACTCTCGAAACCCTCCTCCGGTATGGCATGACTATACGGTCGATAGCAGCTTTATGCAATGACGTTTCATGCCCGCACCTCACGGCACCTGACGGGTACGGGGCCCGCCGGGACGCACCGACCGCGAGGAGCAGTCATGCACGAGACCTTGAGCACCACCGAGGACGGGCGTTCCGCGCTGCGGCTGGAACGGACACTGCCGCACCCGCCGGAGGAGGTCTGGCCTGCGATCTCCGACCCGGACCTGCTCAGCCGGTGGTACCCCTTCCGGGCCGTGGAGCTGCAACCGCGGGTGGGCGGGCGGATCCTGTTCGACGCCGGGCGGGGAACCACCATGGACGCGGTGGTCGTCGCCTACGAGCCGCCCCGGCTCTTCGCCTTCAGCGAGGTTGCCCCGGAAGGAATGCCGCGCGAGAGCGAGGACCTGGTGCGGCTCGCGCTGCGCCATGACGCCGACGGCTGCCTGCTGACCTTCAGCCACACCTTCGACGACCGTCCGGCGGCAGCGAGCTATGCCAGCGGCTGGCAGGTCTGCCTCGATGCGCTGGAGATGGTGGTGGCCGGCACACCGGTCGAGATCTCACCCCCGTCGGCCGAGCTGCACGACCGGTACGTCGAGGAGTTCGGGCTCGGCGCGGGCGCCGTCGAGGAGACCGAGGACGGCTGGCGCGTACGCTTCGAGCGGCAGCTGACGCGGCCGGTCGAGGCGGTGTGGGACCTGCTGAGCTCCTCGGGGCCGGCCGAGCCGCGGCCGGGCGGCCCGGTGCCGTCCGCGTTCGCCAGCGACTGCCTTCCGGCCGGTGCCATCACCGAGGTCCAGGCGCCGAACCTGCTCGCTTACGACTGGCACGCGGACGACGGTACGGGGCGAGGCGGCCAGGTCCGGTGGGAGCTGTCGCCGGGAACCGGCCACGGCGCCCGCCTTCTGCTCACCCAAACGGGCCCCAATGAGCTTGCCGACGCCCGCCCCACCGCGCTGGCCGTCTGGCGGACCCGGACCGACCTGCTGGCGGAGCAGTTGCGAGCACCGGAACCTTGACCCGGACATACACACAGGGTGCGCGAACCCAGTGCGGACATAGACTTTTACGAGGACGGAGCGCCGCGTTCACCGCGAAAAGGCGCAATATCCCCGAAGGGGAGGTCACCCCAGATGAAGGCGAAAAAGGGCGACAAGCTGGTGGTCCACGGCAGGACCGTCGGACATGCCGACCGGGAAGCAGAAATCCTCGAGGTCTTGGGGGACAACGACGAGCCGCCGTACCGCGTGCGCTTCAAGGACGACGGACACGAGGCCGTGGTGTCACCCGGCCCCGACTCGGTGGTGCGGCACAAGGAAAAGCCAGGCTTCAAGTAGGCAGAGCTCCGGGCGCACTCCGGTCAGGTATCTCGATTACGCACCGCGCGGGTCGTGGGGCGGCCGCACCCGAGTCGGGTAGTGGTCGGCCACGACCCGCGCCATGGCTCCGATCCGGTCGACGGCCACTTCCTTCGCCGAGAAGTAGACATTGCCGCGCACCTGCGGAAAGTCCCGGTCGAACGTGAGATGGCGGGAGAGCTCGGCCGGATCCTGCCAGGCGGCGGGCTGCGCCGGGTCGCCCGCCTTGTACAGCGCCTCGCCGATGTAGAGATCCACTCCCGTGCCGGCCACGACGTCCGCCCACCAGGGCACGAGCTTGGCATAGTCGGCGACCGCGAATCCGATGTTCCAGTAGACCTGCGGGACGATGTAGTCGATCCAGGCCTCACGCACCCACCGCCGGGTGTCGGCGTACAGGTCGTCGTAGGTCTGCACACCGGGGCGGGTGTCGGAGCCGATGGGGTCGGTGGCGCGGTTGCGCCAGACCGCGAACGGGCTGATGCCGAACCGCACCCGCGGCCGGATCTTCCTGACCCGCTCGGCCGCCTCGCGCACCAGGCGGTCGATGTTGTCCCGTCGCCATGCGGCCCGGCCGGGAAAGCCCGCGCCATGGGCGGCGTACGCGGCGTCGTCGTCGAAGACCTGACCGGCGACCGGATACGGGTAGAAGTAGTCGTCCCAGTGCACGGCGTCGACGTCGTAGCGGTACACGGCGTCGAGCATCGCCTGCTGCACGAAGCGCCGCACCTCAGGCAGCCCCGGGTTGTAGTAGAGCTTGCCGCCGTACCGCACGACCCAGTCCGGGTGCACGCGCGCGGGATGCTGGGGGACCAGCCGCATGGGGTCGGCGTGGTTGGCGATGCGGTACGGGTTGAACCAGGCGTGCAGTTCCAGCCCGCGCCGGTGGGCCTCACGCACCGCGAAGCCGAGCGGGTCCCAGCCCGGATCCTTGCCCTGCTCGCCGGTCAGATACTGCGCCCAGGGCTCGTATGGCGAGGGCCACAGTGCGTCCGCCGTCGGCCGGACCTGGAACACGACCGCGTTCAGCCGACGGTCGGCCGCGGTGTCGAGAAGGCCGGTCAGCTCCGCCTGCTGCTGGGCGACGGGAAGTCCCGGCTTCGAGGGCCAGTCGCGATTGGCCACTGTCGCCAGCCACATGCCTCGGAACTGCCGCCTGCACCGGCCTCCGTCCGGTCCCCCGTCCGCGACCGCGGTGTCCGCCCCGAGCATCCCGGACAGCGCCCCTGCCGCCCCCACGGCGAAGCTTCTTCGGGTGATACGTCTCATTTGTCGCCCCTCCCCTGTGAGCCCGTCCCGCCGTTTGGGCACAGCATGCCCGCCCCGACCCCTTCTCCATCCCGCACCGCGGAGTAACGTCGTGGCCGAGGCAGGCGGTGCGACGGATCACTACGGGGCCGCCCGCCGGTCGACGAAGAACAGCGAAAGGCACGATGTGACCGACATCGAACGCGTCGGAGTGGTGGGCTGCGGCCAGATGGGCGCCGGCATCGCCGAGGTGTGCGCCCGTTCCGGCCTGGAGGTCATGGTCGCGGAGACCACCGGCGAGGCCCTGGAGTTCGGCCGGACCCGCTTGACGAGCTCCCTGGACAAGGCCGCCGAACGCGGCAAGATCACCGAAGAGGAGCGCGACGCGACGGTGAAGCGGCTGAGCTTCACCACCGACCTGGGGGAGTTCGCCGACCGTGATCTGGTCATCGAGGCCGTCGTCGAGAACGAACAGGTCAAGACCGAGATCTTCCAGATCCTGGACCAGGTCGTGACCCGCCCGGACGCGGTCCTCGCCTCCAACACCTCCTCCATCCCGCTGGTCAAACTGGCCGTGGCCACTTCCCGGCCCGACCAGGTCGTCGGCATCCACTTCTTCAACCCGGCGCCGGTGCAGCGGCTGGTCGAGCTGATCCCGGCGCTGACCACATCCGAGAAGACCCTCGAGCGAGCCGAGGCGCTGGTCACCAGCATGCTCGGCAAGCACGCGATCCGGGCGCAGGACCGCTCCGGTTTCATCGTCAACGCCCTCCTCATCCCGTATCTGCTCTCGGCGATCCGGATGTTCGAGTCGGGCATCGCCAGCCGTGAGGACATCGACAACGGCATGGAGCTGGGCTGCGCCCACCCCATGGGTCCGCTCAAGCTCTCCGATCTGATCGGCCTGGACACCGTCGCCTCGGTGGCCCAATCGATGTACGAGGAGTTCAAGGAGCCGCTGTACGCCGCTCCCCCGCTGCTGCAGCGGATGGTCGACGCCGGCCGGCTGGGCCGCAAGACCGGCTCCGGCTTCTACCTCTACGAGTAGCCCCGACCGGGCTGGGCCGGGTGTGCACGGCGCCGCCCCGTTCACCATGACCATGCGAACGGGGCGGTGGGCCGCCGGTCCGGGAGGGGGGAAGACCGCGGCCCCGCGCCGCGACATCGTCCGCTGCCGCGGCGGCCGAGATGGCCCACCGGAGACTTGACAGCCCACCTCGTCGAGAAGGGCGTCGAGCAGGGTGTTGGGTTCCATCGTGCCCTCCGAGTGTGCCCGGCGGAATCAACGTAATGGACCGCTCGGCACGCCGGGGTCGAACGGCGCGCTCCGCTGGGGGCGTTGGTGCCCGGAGGGGTGGTGGTGGCCGGGGCGGTGCGGGTTGCCGCCCAGTCCGCCGCGGTGCGGCAGCAGTACGGTCCGGTGCGCGTACGCCCCGGCCGTCTCGGCCGATCGGCAGGCGGCGACGACCGTGGTACCGGAGTCGGCGACTCCGCGCAGCCGCGCCCAGACCCGGCGGCGGCCGCCGGCGTCGAGCCCGTCGTCAGCGGAGTCGACCACGACGGCTTGGGGGGCCTTGGTGAGGGCGGCGGCCAGTGCGAGCAACAACTGGTCCGCACGGTCTGGGACTTCGCGCGGTGTACGGACGACAGCGACGCTCCCCCTGGCGTCGGCGCTGGACGCCTCCCTGCTGACGACAGGCCGCCCAGCCCACCGCTGGCCAAGGGCATGCAGCAGAGAGCTACGCCCGGAACCGCCCGGTCCGATGACGGCGAGCAGTTCCGCCCCGGCCGCCGGGAGCGCGCGGAAGCTGCCGTGTCCGGTCGCTGTCGGCATGTGTGCGCTCTCCTCAGGCTCGGGCGATATCTCACTATGCCTACCAAGAGCAGGACGAATCGGCGGTATGGCACTCCGGGGAGCGGCCGCCCGACTGCCCGGGCAGCTGCTGCCGGTCGTTGCGAAGCACCACCAGCGCGACATCGTCGGTGAAGCGGCCGCCGGTGTGGTCCCGCAGAGCCGCGTACACGCCGTCGACCACCACCTGAGGGATGACGCCGCCGTGCGCGTCGGCGCTGCCGGATGCGGCGGCCGCGAGGGCGGGGGCCAGCGGGAAGAACTCCCCCGCCGCGTCGCGGGCCTCCTCCGCGCCATCGGTGTGCAGGCAGAGCGCTTCGCCGCGCAGCAGACGCGGGCCGTGCACCTCCGGCAGCTTCGCGGGCAGCGGAAACGGTCCGAGCGGCGGCAGCGGATCGTCGGCCGCGACCGGGACGGCCCGCGCCCCTCCTTCGGGCCGCGCGGACAGGTGATACGGCCATGGATGCCCGCAGTTGAGTGCGGCGACATCACCGCCCTCGCGCACTTCCAGCAGCAGGACGGTCACGAACTCCTCCCCGTGCGGGTTCTCCGGATGGCCGCAGGACGCCGACAGGTGCTCTTGCCGTGACCGCTCCCGCAGATGCCGCTGCAGCGCCCGCTCCAAGCGCCGTAGCACGCCTGCGAGTTCGGGCTCGTCATGGGCGGCCTCCCGGAAGCTGCCGAGCACCGCGGCGACGGCGCCGATGGCCGAAAGCCCGTGCCCGCGCACGTCTCCGATGACGAACCGCACGCCGTACGGGGTGGGCAGCGCCTCGTACAGATCGCCGCCCATGGAGGCGCCCCGGGTCGCGGACAGGTGCCCCGCCGCCACGGCCAGGCCGTCCAACTTCCGCGGGAGCGGGCGCAGCAGCACCTCCTGTGTAGCGGCCGCCACCTCGCGGACCCGCTCCAGTTCCCGGAGCAGCAGGAGTCTGCGGCCCGAGGTGAGACAGCTGGCCGCGACCACGGTGACGATGACGCACGAGGTGGCGATCCGGGTTCCGGCGCCGTGGTCGCGATCGACGACGCCCAGCGGGACGAGGGCGAACAGGGCGCAGAGTCCGCCCAGCACGACGCACTGGCGGCGGCCGCTGCCGGCGCACGCTATGGCGGGTGCGGCGGCGAGCAGCTGGACGAACTGGGTGGTCGCGGGGCAGAACAGCTGCCAGAGCACGACGCCCAGCACCCATAGGACGGGGAGGGCGAAGACGAACCACTGCCAGATACGGGAAGCGCTGGTACGCGCCTCACCTCGCGGCCTAGTACGGATCATGCCGACGACCCCCCTGGCAGGCTGTTGCGGTCGGCAGGGTCCATGGTCATGTGCGGGCTGCGGGCCTTGACGACCAGCTCGATTCTGGCGACCCTCCGCACTCACCCGGACACGGACCGTGTGTCTTTCACTGAAACGAGTGAAACGGCCGCTTGGCGCACCAGGCTGCGCCTGGGTACGGATCCTGAACGGCCGCAGCCACCGTCTCGACGAGAGCAGCCGGCACGAAGCACGGGTCCCCCAAAGCAAGATGGGGCGCATCCCGGGGAATCCCGGGATGCGCCCCATCACGAGGTCACGCCGGCGGGCGCCCAGCCCGCCCGGCGTCACGCTCCGCGCAGCACCGCTCCGGTGCGTTCGGCGGCAGCCGCCACCGCCGCATCGCGGGCGGCGGACGCCTCCTCCACCGTCAGCGTGCGGTCCGGGGCGCGGAAACGCAGCGCGTACGCCAGGGACTTCTTGCCCTCGCCGATCTGCTCGCCGGTGAAGACATCGAAGAGCCGCAGCGACTCCAGCAGTTCACCGGCACCGGCGCGCAGCGCCGCCTCCACCTCGGCCGCCGGGACGGATGAGTCCACAACGAGCGCCACGTCCTGGGTGGCCACCGGGTACGTGGACACGTGCGGGGCCTGCACCGGCCCGCCGCCGGCCTCCTCAAGGCGGTCCAGGTCGATCTCCATCGCACTGGTGCGCTCCGGCAGCCCGAGCTCCTTGATGACCCGCGGGTGCAGCTCACCGGCGTGGCCGACCAGCACCTCCTCGCCGTCGACGGCAGCGAGCAGCGCGGCGCAGCGGCCCGGGTGCCAGGGAGCGTGCTGGTCCTGGCGGACGATCAGCTCAGCCCCGGCCTCGCGGGCGACCGCACGGCCCGCCTCTATGGCGTCGGCCCAGGTTGCGGGGCGGCCCTCGCCCCACCAGCCGCCCTGCTCGCGCTGTCCGGCGAGGACGACGGCGGCGCGGCGCGGCTGGGCGGGCAGCGCGCTGTTCAGCTCGGCGATCTCCTCGTCGGTCGGCCGGCGGTCGACGGGCAGCCGGACGGCCGTCTTCTGCTCACCGGCCGGCCGGAACACCAGTCCCGTCTCGAAGAGCGCGAGGTCGTGTTCGCCGCGGCCGTGGTTGCGGCGCAGCGCGGCGAGCAGGCCGGGCAGCAGTGTCGTACGCAGCGCCGGCTCGGTGTCCGACAGCGGGTTGGCCAGGCGCACCACCCGGCGCCGCGGGTCGTCCGCCTCCAGTCCGAGCTGGTCGAAGACGGCCTCGCCGAGGAACGGGTAGTTGAGCGCCTCGACGTAGCCGGCGCCGGCGAGCGCGCGGCCCACCCGGCGGTGCAGCCGCTGCCGGTCGGTCAGGCCGCGTCCGGCGGGCGGCTCCGGCAGGGACGAGGGGACGTTGTCATACCCCTCGAGCCGGATGACCTCTTCGGCGAGGTCGTTGGGGTCGGTGAGGTCGGGCCGCCAGCTGGGCAGGGTGACGACCAGCTCGTCCGCGCCGGCGACGTCGCAGCCGATCTGCTGGAGGCGGCGGACGACGGTCTCGCGGCCGTAGTCGACACCGGCGACGCGGTCCGGGTGGTCCGCGCGGATGGTGATGGTGCGCGGCGCGCTGGGCGTGGCGACCTCGGTGACGCCGGCCTCCGCGGTGCCGCCCGCGAGCAGCACCAGCAGGTCGACGGTGCGCTGGGCCGCCGCGGCGGCGGCCTCCGGGTCGACGCCGCGCTCGAAGCGCCGGGACGCCTCGGAGGACAGCTTGTGGCGGCGGGCGGTGCGGGCGATCGCGGTCGGGTCGAAGTGCGCGGCCTCGATGACGATTTCGGTCGTGCCCTGGACCGCACCGGTCTCGGGGTCGGCGACGGGGTCGGCGATCTCGGTGTTGGCCCCGCCCATGACACCAGCGAGCCCGATGGGCCCGTTGTCGTCGGTGATCACCAGGTCCTCGGCGTCGAGGTCGCGCATCACGCTGTCGAGCGTGATCAGCTTCTCCCCCGGCTTGGCACGGCGGACGCCGATCGGCCCGTCGAGCCGGGTCCGGTCGTAGGCGTGCAGCGGCTGGCCGAGCTCGAGCATCACATAGTTGGTGACGTCGACCGCGAGCGAGATCGGGCGCATGCCCGCCTTCTGGAGGCGGCGCTGCAGCCAGATCGGGGAGCGCGCCATGGGGTCGAGCCCCGTGATCGTACGGGCGGTGAAGCGGTCGCAGCCGGCCGGGTCCTCGACGGCGACGGGGTAGCCGTAGCTGTTGGGCGCGGGCACATCCAGCAGCGCCGGGTCGCGCAGCGGCAGACCGTAGGCGGTCGCGGTCTCGCGGGCGACGCCGCGCACCGACAGGCAGTAGCCGCGGTCCGGGGTGACGGCGATGTCGAGCACCTCGTCGACGAGCTCCAGCAGTTCGACGGCGTCGGCGCCGACCTCGGCCTCCGGCGGCAGCACGATGATGCCCTCGTGGTCGTCGGACATGTTCAGTTCGGCGGCCGAACAGATCATGCCCTCGGAGGTCTTGCCGTAGGTCTTGCGCGCGGAGATCGCGAAGTCGCCGGGGAGCACGGCGCCGGGGAGGGCCACGACGACCTTGTCACCGACGGCGAAGTTCCGGGCGCCGCAGATGATGTTCTGCGGCTCCCCGGTGCCGTTGGCCATGCCGACGTCCACCTGGCAGTACCGGATCGGCTTCTTGAAGCCCGTCAACTCCTCGATCGCCAGCACATGGCCGACGACCAGGGGGCCTTTGAGGTCGGCGCCGAGCTGCTCGACGGTCTCGACCTCGAGCCCTGCGGCGATCAGCTTCGCCGCGACGTCACGGCCGGACTCACCGGCCGGCAGCTCGACGTACTCCCGCAGCCACGAAAGCGGGACCCGCATCAGATCTCCATCCCGAACGGCCGGGTGAAGCGCACATCACCCTCGACCATGTCTCGCATGTCCTCGACGTTGTGGCGGAACATCAGCATCCGCTCGATGCCGAACCCGAAGGCGAATCCGCTGTACTTCTCCGGGTCGACGCCGCAGGCGGTCAGCACCCGCGGATTGACCATGCCGCAGCCACCCAGCTCGATCCAGCCCTCGCTGCTGCAGGTGCGGCAGGGGCGGTCCGGGTTGCCCACGGACTCGCCACGGCAGGCGAAGCACACCATGTCCATCTCGGCGGACGGCTCGGTGAAGGGGAAGTACGAGGGGCGCAGCCGGGTGCGCATGTCCTCGCCGAACAGCGCCTGCACCATGTGGTCCAGGGTGCCCTTGAGATCCGCCATGGTCAGGCCCTCGTCGACGGCGAGCAGCTCCACCTGGTGGAAGACGGGGGTATGGGTGGCGTCCAGCTCATCGGTGCGGTAGACACGGCCCGGGCAGATGACGTAGACGGGCGGCTCGCGGTCGAGCAGGGAGCGGATCTGCACCGGCGAGGTGTGGGTGCGCAGCACGACACCGGAGTCGCCAGCGCCCGAGCCGGCGTCGGTGCGAGCGCCCTTCGGGCCAGCCACGAAGAAGGTGTCCTGCATGGTGCGGGCAGGGTGGTCGGGCGCGATGTTCAGGGCGTCGAAGTTGAACCACTCGGCCTCGACCTCGGGGCCCTCCGCGACCTCGTACCCCATGGCGACGAAGACGTCCTCGATGCGCTCCATCAGCGTCGTCAGCGGGTGCCGGGCGCCGGGCGGGGTGCGGTCGTACGGCAGGGTGACGTCCACTGCCTCCTCGACCAGCACGCGTGCGTCGCGCTCGGCCTCCAGCTCCTCCTGGCGGGCCTTGAGCGCGCGGCTGACCTCGCCGCGGGCGCCGCCGACGCGCTTGCCGGCGTCGGCCTTGGCGTGCGGAGGCAGGGCGCCGATCTCGCGGTTGGCGAGAGCGAGCGGCGAGCGGTCTCCGGTGTGCGCGACCTTGACCTCGCGCAGGGCCTCGAGGTCGCCGGCGGCGGCGATGGCGGCGAGCGCCTCATCCCGCATCCGGGCGATCTCTTCCGGTTTCAGTGCCTCGACCTCGACCGGGTCGTACGACTTGTTGGGTCCCGACATCTCTTCCCGTGCTTCCGATTGTCCCCCAGCTATCGCTGGGAGGTGCCCCCAGGGCTGCGCTTCGCTCCGCCTCGGCTCCTGTGTGGCCTTCAAGGATGCCGAGCATCCGCACCGCTCGATCACAAGGCTCAAAGGTGCCAAAGCTCGAGTCTAAAGGGCGCGGGAGGTCGAGGAAGCCCGTGGGCCGCTCAGGCCATGAAGGCCGGGGTGCCCACGGGCAGGGTAAATCGGAACTGGGCGCCGCCACTGGGGGCCCGGCCGACCTCGATCGTGCCGCCGTGGGCCTCGACGATGCCCTTGACGATGTACAGGCCCAGGCCGGTGCCGCCGCGCTTGCTGCCCCGCCAGAAGCGGGTGAAGACACGGCTCATCGACTCCTCCGGAATGCCGGGGCCCTCGTCGCTCACGGTGACTGCCGTTCCCTCCGCCTGGGACTTGGTCGTGGCGGGTGCCACCTCGATGGTGACAGTTCCCTCGCCGTGGCGCACCGCGTTTTCCAGCAGGTTGGCCAGCACCTGGTCGACCTTGTCGGGGTCGGCCCACAGATCGGGCAGCGGCGTCACGGCCCGGATGTCGAAGCGGCCCGCACTGTGCCCCGCGCCGGCCTGGGCGGCCACGTGCCGCTTGACGGCCGCGGCCATGTCCACCGGCTGGCGGCGGATCTCCAGGCGGCCCGAGTCGATCCGGGAGATGTCGAGCAGCTCGGCGATGAGCCGGGTGACGCGGTTGGCGTCGGCGTCGACGGTCTCCAGCATCAGCCGCTTCTGGTCGTCGGTGAACCGCTCCCACTTGGCCAGCAGCGTCGCGGTGAAACCCTTGACGGAGGTGAGGGGGGAACGCAGCTCGTGGGCGACGGTGGCGATCAGCTCGGCGTGGCTGCGCTCCGTACGGCGCCGGGCCTCCGTGCCGCGCAGCGAGACGACCACCCGGTGCACGGGCCCGGTGGGCCGGCGGCGGACGTACCGGGCGGAGACCAGCACCTCGCGGCCCCCGGGGAGCAGCAGATTGCGCTCCGGCTGGCCTACACGGATGGCGAGCCCGCCGTACGGGTCGGTGACGGCCCACCAGCGGCGGCCCTCGAGGTCCTCCAGCGGGAGCGCCTGCTCCAGCGGCTGTCCGAGCGCTTCGGCGGAGTCGATGGCGGTGATCCGGGTGGCCGCGGCGTTGAAGCAGACGATCCGGCCGGTCTCGTCGGCGATGACCAGGCCGTCGGGCAGTTCGTCGGGATGCATGCCGAGCGCGGTGAGCCCAGGGCTTCGGTCGGCCATGGCATCGGTGGGCGTGCGTGCGCTCTCGCCCCCCGCACATCGATTCACCTTCGATGCGGATGTCGATTCCGACGCCCTGACGTCCATACCGCACCCCCCTCTCGGCCCCCGCCGAACACTACTAGCTCAAGGTGACGCAGCGGCACCCGCCGGGTGCACGCTGCGCACGAGCCGAGGCGTACAGGCACACGGCAGCGGCCGTGGCGAGGTTGAGGCTTTCGGCCTTTCCGTGGATGGGCACGCGCACCACCGCGTCCGCGAGTGCGCGGGTCTGCTCCGGCAGGCCCCACGCCTCGTTGCCGAAGATCCAGGCAGTGGGGCGGCCCAGCACCCCTTCGTCGAGCTCGGTGTCGAGGTTGCGCTCGCCCGCACCGTCGGCGGCGACGACCCGTACTCCGGCGTCCTTCAGGCCCCGTACGGCTTGCTCGACGGGTACGCCGACGGCGACGGGGAGGTGGAACAGGCTGCCGACCGAGGCCCGTACGGACTTGGGGTTGTACAGGTCCACGGAGGCGTCGGTGAGGACGACCGCGTCGGCGCCCGCGGCGTCGGCGCAGCGCAGCACGGTGCCGGCGTTGCCGGGGTCGCGGACGTGGGCGAGGACGGCGACCAGCCGCGGGCGGGCCGCGAGGATGTCCGGGAACGGCGAGTCGAGGAACCGGCAGACGCCGACGAGCCCCTGCGGCGTGACGGTCTGCGAGATGTCGGCGATGACCTCGTCGGCGGCGGTGTGGACGCGGACACCGGCGGCGCGGGCGGCGGCGATGACGCCGGCGTGCCGCTCGGCGGCCTCGGCGGTCGCGAAGAGCTCGATCAGCGTGTGCTCGCCGCCGGTGCGGTGCTCGATCGCCTCGCGCACGGCCTGGGGGCCCTCGGCGAGGAACCGCCGTTCCTTGACGCGGAAGTTGCGCCGGGCCAGCCGGCGGGCGGCGGCGACGCGCGGAGAGCGCGGCGAGATCAGCTCGGGGGTGCCCATGGGGGGCGGTCTCACTTCCTTTGTTTGACGCTCGGTTCACCTCGGGACGCTTAGACCTGCTCCCGACGGTCGACCGTGCTCGAGCCCTCGTACCTCGGGCCCTCCGCGCGCTCTCCCTTTCGGCAGCAGCGGTCCTTTGGCTCACTCGCGATGCGGCGCTCGGTTCGCCTCCGGGCTCCCGCTGGGGGTACCCCACCAGGCGAAGCTCTGGGGGACGCCCTTCGGCTCACTCGCGATGCGGCATACAAGCGGCGGACCCGCAGGCCGCGGGGCCTGCGGGTCCGCTCACGCTGTCAGGCAGCTGCTCAGGCGGCGGCCTTCGGGGCGTTGACATCGCTCGGCAGCGCCTTCTGGGCCACCTCGACGAGCGCGGCGAACGCGTTGGCGTCGTTGACCGCGAGCTCGGCCAGGATCTTGCGGTCCACCTCGACGTTGGCAGCCTTCAGGCCCTGGATGAAGCGGTTGTAGGTGAGGCCGTTGGCGCGGGCGGCGGCGTTGATCCGCTGGATCCACAGCTGACGGAAGTCGCCCTTGCGCTTCTTGCGGTCGTTGTAGTTGTAGACGAGGGAGTGGGTGACCTGCTCCTTCGCCTTGCGGTACAGGCGGGAACGCTGGCCGCGGTAACCGCTGGCCTGCTCGAGGATTGCCCGGCGCTTCTTGTGGGCGTTGACCGCCCGCTTGACGCGTGCCACTTGTTAACTCCTTGTACGGGGCCGCGGGATGCTCACACGGCCCGGATGCGAATAGGTCCCGGTCTCGACTTGCGCCCCGGATCGATCGGGGCGCTCACGTCACTTGCCGAGAAGCTTCTTGATCTTCTTGGCGTCGCCCGGGGCCATCTCGGCGTTGCCGGTGAGGCGACGCGTCAGCCGGGACGGCTTGTGCTCGAGCAGGTGGCGCTTGCCGGCGCGCTCACGGAGCACCTTGCCGGAGCCGGTGATCTTGAAGCGCTTGCTGGCACCGCTGTGCGTCTTGTTCTTCGGCATAGCGCCGTTCTCTCCTCGTCAGTGGCGCTTCCGGTCCGGCGAGTTGTGCACCGGCGTGCGGAAGCGTCAGTTGGTTCGGTTGGTGTCCCGGGGCGGCTGCCCCGGTCGGGCTCCTTCTCCCGAAGGAACCGGAGCCCGTGGCCCGGTCACGCCTCGGCGGCCTGCCCGGAGTCCGCGGTCGCGGACTGGCCGTGGCGCCCCGCCTTGCGGGCGGCGGCAGCCTCGCGGGCTTCGGCCATCGCCTCGGTCTTCTTCTTGTGCGGACCGAGGACCATGATCATGTTGCGGCCGTCCTGCTTCGGGTTGGATTCCACGAAGCCGAGCTCCTGGACGTCCTCCGCCAGCCGCTGCAGCAGTCGGTAGCCCAGCTCGGGACGGGACTGCTCGCGACCACGGAACATGATCGTGATCTTGACCTTGTCGCCCTGCTTGAGGAACCGGACGACGTGACCCTTCTTGGTGTCATAGTCGTGCGGGTCGATCTTCGGCCGGAGCTTCATCTCCTTGATGACCGTGTGCGCCTGGTTCTTGCGCGCCTCACGGGCCTTCATGGCCGACTCGTACTTGAACTTGCCGTAGTCCATGAGCTTGCACACCGGCGGACGGGCGTTCGCCGCGACCTCGACCAGGTCGAGGTCGTACTCCTGGGCAAGCTCCAGTGCCTTGGCAAGCGGCACGATGCCGACCTGCTCGCCACTGGGACCGACGAGTCGCACCTCTGGGACTCGGATCCGGTCGTTGATGCGGGGCTCGGCGCTGATGAGGCCTCCTCGGTAGCACCACGCGAATGTCTGGCGGACAGCCGCGTAACGTCTGTTTCCTTGTGACCGCCGCACCCGGACGTGGAAAACGCCCCGAACGGGACACAGGCGGGGCTCCTCGTAACCGGGAGCACCGCCGCGGATCCCCGCGGGGCGCATCGGGCGGTGCTGCCGTCCGTACGATGTCTCGCACTCCGGCACGCACTGCCTGACCGGTGACCCGCCGACTCTGTGAATCGGCCAGGTGGGAGATCGGAGCCTCCACTTGTGGGCCGGTCCCCATCGTCGAGCTGGATATCGTTGCTGAATATCGTCGAGATGGATCTCCGGCCGGTCGTTCACCAAGCATAGCAGCGTCCGGGCCCGGTCCCCACACGTCCGTACGAGGGCCATAGGCTGAGGTGAACCGTCCACCCGAAAGAGAACTCCAGCCATGAGCGACCCCACTGAGCAGCAGCCGGCGCCCGGGACCGAGGGAACTGCGCCCGACTTCACCACCATGACCCGTGACATCGCTGACGTCCCCGCGGTCGAGGTGATCACGACGCTCGCGGTGCACCTGATGAGCGCGGCCGCGGTCAAGGTGGGACTGGCCGAGGGCGGCGATGAGCACAAGGACCTCGACGAGGCCCGCAAGCTGATCACCGCGCTGGCCGGCCTGGTCACCGCGAGCGCGACCGAGATCGGGTCATACCACGCGGCGCCGCTGCGGGACGGGCTGAAGGCGCTGCAACTGGCGTTCCGTGAGGCCTCGGTGGTGCCGGACGAGCCCGGCCAGGGGCCGGGCGAGCAGCTCACCGGGCCTGTCTACGGCTGACCGCCCGGACAGGCCGGGCGGTCAGGCGGGGCAGATCTCAAGCGGAGGTGGGCCGCCCCGGCTCCCCCATTGCGCCCGGCTCTCCCGCCTCCGCCGCCACGGCCGCCAGGGCGGGGTGCGTGACCCGGTGCACCGCCGCGGCGAGCACCCCGCCGACCAGCGGCGCGATCAGAAACAGCCACAGCTGCGAGAGCGCGCCGTGCGCCGCGAGGATCGCCGGACCGAGGCTGCGCGCCGGGTTCACCGAGGCGCCCGTGAGCGGGATGCCGATCAGGTTGACCACCGCGTAGGCCAGGCCGATCGCCAACCCGGCGAATCCGACCACCGCGAACCCCTCGGTCACCGCGAGATAGACGTAGACCAGCAGGAAGGTCAGCAGGATCTCGGCGACGAACGCGCCGAAGGTGTTGATGCCGACCGCTGAGCGGCTGCCGAATCCGTTGCTTCCGAACGCCCCGCTCCTGGTCAGCCCGGGGATCTGCTCGGCCACGAGCGCCAGCAGCGCGGCGCCCACGATGCCGCCGAGCAGCTGCGCGACCCAGTACTCGACGGCCGTGCGCACCGGGATACGGCGGGCGAGCAGCATGCCCAGGGTGACCGCCGGGTTGAGATGGCAGCCGGAGACCGGCCCCAGGGCATAGGCGAGCGCCAGCAGCGTGAAGCCGAAGGCCAGGGAGATGCCCACCGTGCCGATGTACTCGGCGCCCATGACCGCGGAGCCGACCGCGAAGAACACGAGCAGCGCGACCCCGAGGAACTCGGAGGCGACTGTGCGCGTCTCGACCGTCGTCGACCCGATCGTGAGGGTCCCGGGCCTGCGCTCGGTCCCGGCCGGCCTGCTGTCGTCCGCCTCCATGCCGCCCTCCTTGCAAAGATCGCGTCTCCTTGCATTGTGGGGCGGACGAGGGCGTTACGCCCGTCGGGCGTAGATGGGCTCCCCCGGGACCGCGGTGCCCTCGGGGAGCAGCGCGAGATCGAGTCCGTTGATGAGGCGGGCCCGCAGCACCTCGTCGGCGGCCAGTGCCGTCGCCACACGCTGAGCCACCTCGCGGGCCGCGGCGCCGGGAGCGAGGGCGAGAGCGAGGATGCCGTCTGCGTCGCCGCCGGGGACGAGATGGGCCCGTACGACACCGGCCTCCTCGGCCAGCACCTCTCGTACGGCTTGGCCGACGGCCGGGGCGGCCAGCGGATCGGCGCTCTCACGCCCCTCGGCGAGGGCCAGCAGCGCCGGGCCCCTCAGCTCGTACGGCACGGGTCCGGCCAGATCGATGACGACGGTGTCGGCCTTCTCATGGGCGGCGGCTTGCAGGGCCTGGTGCAGCGGCACCGCCACGGGCCGGGCCTCCGGGTCCCAACGGGCGAGGGACGCGGTGGAGGTGAAGGCCGGCAGGGCCCGTCGCCCGCCGGGCGCCCGCAGGGTCGGCACGGCCATGTCGCTGCTCTTCTCCCGGCGCAGTCCGTCGGCGCCGGTCTCTTCCTCGCCGAGCACGGCGACCACGGGTACGAGCAGGCGCGCGCCGGCCAGGGCTTGCAGAACCTGCGGCTCGGCGGAGCGGTCGTCGCCGTACGCGGCGAGCGCCGCCGCGAGTTGGGGGTCGGCGGAGCCGTCGTCGTCGGAGAAGCCGGGATCCGGGATGTTCTTGAGCGCCACCCGACGAGGGTATCGGCCTGCGGGTACGGCCCGATGTCCGCGCCCGGACCGGCGCTGCCCGCCGGTTTTACGCGCCTTCCGCACGGCTCCCGCGGCCCGGGGCGCGGTCACAACGGCCGGGGCGGGTGAATCGGGTGGCTGGGGCGGCGGCCGCCACGCCAGAGGGCTACCGCCGCGGCCAGCAGCAACGCTCCGGCCACGCCCGCGATGGGCGCGAGCACGCCGGCGCCACTCCCGTCACCAGCCCCCTCCGTCGGTCCCGCGCCGAAGTAGCGACGCTCGTACGGCGCCGGGCTCGGCCGCTGCGGCCGTGGCCGCAGCACCGCCGCCGCCTTGATGGCCGCCGGCGGGTCGATCAGCCCGGCCCCCCGCTCGTCGCTGCGCCCGCCGTCCGGCTTTTCGCGGGCGGTGTCCGCGAGCAGCTTCTTGATCTGCACGGGGCTGAGATCGGGGTGCGCGGCGCGTACCAGGGCGACGGAGCCCGAGACGAACGCCGCGGCCGCGCTGGTGCCCCAGCCCTCGTAGTAGCGGCGGTCGGGATCGGCGATGACCACGTCGACACCGGGTGCGGACACGGTGGCGTACCAGCGGCGGGTGGAGAAGGAAGCGTGGTTGCCGTAGCGGTCGACGGCAGTCACCGCGATCACGCCGGGGTACGCCGCCGGGTACGACGCCCGGTCGCCGTCCTCGCCGCCGTTGCCGGCCGACGCGACGACCACGGCGCCCTTGCCCAGGGCGTACTGGATCGCGGCGTCCTCCATGCGCTCGGGGTGGGCGGACTTGCTGTCGTCGCCGAGCGAGAGGTTGATGACGTCGGCGCCGTGGTCGGCGGCCCAGCGGATCCCTTCGGCGAGCGCGTTGCCGCGGGAGGTACGGGCCTTCTTGCGTGCGGGATCGCTGTCCTCGAGGATCACCCGCACCGGAAGGATCTTCACCTCCGGGGCGACTCCGAGTACACCGTCGGTCCCGCCGGGCCCGTGGCCATGCCCCGCGATGATGCCGGCCATGGCGGTACCGTGCCGCGCCCAGGCCCGCTCGCCACGGCCCGCGCCGAAGCCGATCATGTCCTTGCCGGCCAGGACCTGGCCTTTCAGGTCCGGGTGCTGATCGTCGACCCCGGTGTCGAGGACCGCGACGGTGATGCCCTTGCCCTTCGTCGTCTGCCAGGCCTGCTCAATGTGGAGGGCGTCCAGGGCCCACTCCTGATTGCGTGCGACATCGGCGCGGGCAGGCGTCGACAGGGACGGCATCAGGGCGAGGGCGGCAGCGGCGGCACTGACGACGAGGGTCCGGGCGCGGCGGCGGGGCACCGGCGGAGCGAGGGTCATGACGCGTCCTCCGCCGCCGCGTCGACGGCCTTGCGGAAGCCGCGTTCGATACGGTCCGCGATGCCGTGGGCGTCATGGCCGAGTCCGGCCTGCGCGGGGGCCGAGGTGGCACCGTCGGCCATGGCCCGCTGCGCGGGCTCGGGTGCGGTGACGGCGCGGCCGTCGGCGAAGCCGGTGACGGCGTAGACGACCGCCGGGACATCGGTCAGCACATCCACCACCCAGCTCGCGCGCTGTGCGGTGCCGAAGCCGGCCGCGGCCGTGCCGCCCGCGGCGTACGGCCGGGGCATGAGGTCGCTGCGCTCGGCGAGACCGTCGGTGGCGAATCGCTTGCGCAGCGCGCGCATCCTGGTGACGTCGGCCTTGGTGACCACCAGACCGACGGTGGTGACGCTGCTCGTCGTCGCGTCGATGTACGTGGCGCGCAGCAGCCGCTTGCAGCCGACCGGGGAGAGCGCCTTGGTTAGCAGCGGGTCGAAGGCGTCGCGGCATCCGCTGTCCGGCGCGACGGCGATCCGCGTCCAGGTCCGGTCGGCGCCGCCCGGGCCCGCGCCCTCGCCCCGCAGGGTGGGAGGGAAGATCTTGTCGACGGGGATGCTGTGCCACAGATCGCGCGCCGCGCCGAAGGAGGCGCCGGCCGCGGGCGAGTCGTCGGAGTCGTCGGAGAGCCAGCTGCCCGCGGCGGCACCGCCGAGGAGCCCCAGACCGAGGACGAGGCAGGCGGCGATGGCGGCGGCGCGCACGGGCGGCCGTATCTGCCCGCCGAAGCCCAGGGACGGGCCGGGCCGGGCTGCGGTCCCGGGGACGAACCGGGCCCAGGGGGCGGGGGCCGGCGCGGGCGGTCCCCACGAGCCGCCGACGGGCGGCTGCGCGCCCGTACTTGGCGCGGACGGCCCCGAGGAGCCGCCGGAGCGGCCCCGCGTCAGCTGCATCGTCTTGGGGTCCGTCACCGGGGTCGGACGCCGGCCGGGCACAGCCGGCGGAAGAGGGACGTGAGCGCCCGTACCGCCACCCGATGCACCTGCGCTCCTGACACGGCCGGCGGCCGCGGAGGCCGACGTTCCAGCGGAGGCATCGGATGCCGGGGCCGCACCCCGGGAACCGCCCGGACGCGGTGAACCGCCCGCCGCCGGGGGCCTCTCAGGGCTCCCGCCCGAAGCCGTGCCGTTGCCCGGTGCGGCCGCCGCGCTGAGCGGAGAGCCCGGTCCGCCACCGAACGCGGCCATGGCGTCAACAGTGCGCGGCGCCGGGCCCGTTGGCCGGCTCGGTCCTGCGGCGTTCGGCGCCGGTACGGCCGGGGGGCGCGGCTGAGCCGGCGGGGTGGTCGGGGCGGGAGGCGCAGCCGCCGGCGGGTGCAGGGGCATGGGCGGGTGAGCAGGCGGCGGGGGGACCGGGGGGCGGGCCGCTGGTACGTCCGACACGCGCGGCGCTTCGGCGCTCATCCGCCCCCCTCGCGTCATGCTCGCCGTGCCGCCCATCGCCTTTTTCGGGCAGGCCGGTATGTGGACATGGCGCCGACGACCGGCTGGTCGCGGCGTTCGCGTCACTCTACGGGCTGGTACGGGGAGAGCGACAACCCACCCGGACAGCTGGCCGGTTTGCCCCAACCAGCCCTCTACCCAGCGGTAATGCCGTTCTGGCAAGGTGGGCCCATGTCCGATGCCGCAGCCGAACGGGCTCGCTTCGATCAGGCCACCGCGCACCTCGACGCGCCGCTTGCCGTGGTGGACCTCGGTGCCTTCGACGCCAACGCCGCTGATCTCTTACGGCGCGCACAGGGCAAGCCGATCCGGGTGGCGAGCAAGTCGGTGCGTTGCCGGGCCCTGCTGGAGCGGGTGTTGGCGCGCGACGGCTTCTCGGGTGTCATGTCGTTCACACTGGCCGAATCGCTGTGGCTGGCCCGCTCGGGTTTCGACGACGTCCTGCTGGCATACCCGTCCGCGGACCGGGAGCGGTTCGGCGAGCTGACCGCCGACCCGAAGCTCGCCGCCGCCGTGACGGTCATGGTGGACGATCCCGCCCAGCTCGACCTCATCGACGCCGCCCGCAGGGGGACCGAGGAGGTCCGGGTCTGCCTGGAGCTCGACACCTCGCTGTATCTGCTCCGCGGCCGGCTGCGGATCGGGGCGCGCCGCTCGCCGCTGCGCCTGCCCGCCCAACTCGCCGCGCTGGCCCGCGTGATCGTGCAGCGTCCGGGCTTCCGGCTCGTCGGGATCATGGCATACGAGGGCCATATCGCCGGGGTCGGCGACGCCATAGCGGGGCAGCCGCTGCGCTCACGGGCGATCCGGCTGATGCAGTCGACGGCGAAGCGCCAACTGGCCGCCCGGCGCGCGGAGGCGGTACGCGCTGTACGGGCCGTGGCGCCGGAGCTGGAGTTCGTCAACGGCGGCGGCACAGGCAGCGTGCAGCACACGGCCGCGGAGGAGGTGGTGACGGAGATCGCCGCGGGCTCGGGCCTGTTCCTGCCGCGGCTGTTCGACAACTACACCTCGTTCCGGGGCCGGCCGTCCGCGCTGTTCGCACAGCCCGTGGTACGCCGCCCGGAGTCGGGGACGCCGTGGAAGCGCGGTGGGGGACGCCGGGCGGGAGTGGTGACGGTGCTCGGCGGTGGCTATCCGGCGTCGGGCGCGGCGGGCGCTGACCGGCTGCCGGAGCCGTACCTTCCGCAGGGCCTGAGCTACGACCCGCAGGAGGGTGCGGGCGAGGTGCAGACCCCGCTGCTGGGCTCCGCCGCCGACGATCTGCGCATCGGCGACAAGGTGTGGTTCCGGCACGCGAAGGCCGGCGAGCTGTGCGAGCGGTTCGAGGAGCTGCACCTGATCGAGGGTGACCGGGTCGTGGAGACGGTGCCGACGTACCGCGGCGAGGGACGCACCTTCCTTTGACACCCCCCGGTGACGCCGCGGCAGAGACCAAGCACGGGGCACAGGGCCTCATACCGCTCTGCCGGTGCCGGCGTCACCCCCGCTCCCCGAGAAGGGCCTGATCCCCTCGGTGATGGTGTCCATGTCCGTGAGCGGTGGGGCTTCCTTGCCGGCATCGAACCCGAACCGCACCAGGACCATCGACCGGTGGTCGGTGGCCGAGGGGAAGACAAGGGACTCCACGTAACCGCCGTCCCCCTTCTTGGTCTCCACCTTCCACCGCACCAGATAGCCCTTGCGACCCAGGACCGTGACGGCCCCCGCCTTGAGCTGCCGGTGTGAGACGACCCCGCCGTACATCTGCTTGCCGGACTCCGGGTCCTTGCCGTACGAGTCCTCGGCGTTGCGGGCGATGTCCTCCTCGGCGATCCCCTTGGCGGTCGTGGCGTCGTAGCCGGTGGCGGTCCGGGTGAACACCCCGCCGCGCACACAGCTGCTGTTCGCATCGCCGGGGCACGGGTACGGGCCGATCGTCACGCCCGCCCCGCCCGAGCTGCTGCGGGTCTTGTCCCAGCCGCGCAGGACGGGCAGGCCGATCCCGTTCACGGGGTCGGGGGCGATGTCGGGCGCGGTGTCCGGTGCGCCGCTGGGCCCCGGCGCCGGGGCCGTGCTGCCGCCGCCCGCGGTCGCGCCGCCGTCGCCCTCGGGCGCCGGCTGCGGGGAACCGGTCCCCGGCTTGGTTGCCTTGTCGGGGCTGCCCCCGTCGCCGCCGAGCAGCACGATGCCGCCGACCATGGCGGCCACGAGGACGACCGCGGCCCCGATGAGGACCGCGGTCGTGGTACGGCGCGAGCCGCCTGGGCCCGGCTGCCTGCCGAAGTCGGCGGGCGAGCCGAATCCCGTCGGCTGCTGCTGAACGAACGCGGCGCCGGCCGCCTGCGGGTCACGGGTGTGGCCGGTCCATGCGGACCCGTCCCACCAGCGTTCGAGGGCGGGCCCGTGGCCTGTGTGCCCGGGGTCTGGGTACCAGCCGGGCGGGGTCGTCGTGGTCACGGGCGTCACCCTAAGGCCCGGATTCGGTTCAGTACACCGTGTCCTGCTGGTCGGGAATGACCGACGATCGCGGCGGGCGTCAGCACGGCAGCCGGGCTCGCGGCGAAGCCCGCCTGCCGGTGACGGGAGGGGGTTACAGCGGGGTGACGTACGCGCCCGCGATACCGCCGTCGACGAGGAACTCGGCGGCGTTGACGAACGACGCGTCGTCGCTGGCGAGGAAGGCGACCGCGGCGGCCATCTCCTCCGGCTCGGCGAAGCGGCCCACGGGCACATGCACCAGGCGGCGCGCGGCCCGCTCCGGGTCTTTGGCGAACAGCTCCTTCAGCAGCGGGGTGTTGACCGGTCCCGGGCACAGCGCGTTGACGCGGATGCCCTCGCGGGCGAACTGCACGCCCAGCTCTCGCGACATCGCCAGCACCCCGCCCTTGGAGGCGGTGTAGCTGATCTGCGAGGTGGCGGCACCCATCACGGCGACGAACGAGGCGGTGTTGATGATGGAGCCCTTGCCCTGGCGCCGCATATAGGGGATGGCGGCCTTGCAGCACAGGTAGACGGAGGTCAGGTTGACCTCCTGGACCCGCTTCCAGGCGTCCAGGCCGGTGGTGAGGATCGAGTCGTCGTCGGGCGGTGAGATGCCGGCGTTGTTGAACGCGACATCGACCGAGCCGTAGGTGTCGTAGGCGGTCTTGAACAGGGCCTCGACCTGGTCCGGGTCGGTGACGTCCACCTGGACGAAGAGCCCGCCGACCTCCTCGGCGGCGGCCTTGCCCGCGGCCTCGTCGATGTCGGCGCAGACGACGTTCGCGCCCTCGGACGCGAGGCGCCGCACGGTGGCGAGGCCGATGCCGCTGCCCGCTCCGGTGACGACGGCGGTACGGCCGACCAGGCGGCGGCAGACTGAGGTCTCGGTCAACGCTCTGAACCTTTCTTTCGCGGTGGTGGTGCAACCGGGGAAGGCGACGATCCGCTGGAGGTCCGGGGGTCAGCCCTCGGTGCTGATGAACACGTTCTTCGTCTCGGTGAAGGCGGCGAGGGCGTCGGGGCCCAACTCCCGCCCGAGTCCGGACTGCTTGTAACCCCCGAAGGGGGTCCAGTAGCGCACGCTGCTGTGCGAGTTCACGGACAGGTTGCCGGCGGCGACGGCGCGGGAGACGCGTACGGCGCGCCCGAGGTCGCGGGTCCAGAGGGAGCCGGACAGCCCGTACTCGGTGGCGTTGGCGAGGCGTACGGCGTCGGCCTCGTCCTCGAAGGGGAGCACGACGGCGACGGGACCGAAGATCTCCTCGATGGCGGCAGGGTCGTCCGGGGAGGTCGGGGCGAGCACGGTCGCCGGGTACCAGAAGCCCTTGCCGGCGGGCGCCTCGCCGCGGATGACGACGGGGGCGTCCCCGGGTACGTAACCGCGTACGGTCGCCAGCTGGTCGGCGGAGATCAGCGGGCCCATCTGCGTGGCCGGGTCCATCGGGTCGCCGACGGTCCAGGCCAGCACGGCCGGCTCCAGCAGCTCCAGGAACCGGTCGTAGACGCTGCGCTGGACCAGAATGCGGCTGCGGGCGCAGCAGTCCTGGCCGGTGTTGTCCAGGAACGAGCCGGGGGCGGCGGCCGCGGCCTGCTCGATGTCGGCGTCGGCAAAGACGATGTTGGGGCTCTTGCCGCCCAGTTCGAGGGTCACCCGCTTCACGCGCTCGGCGCACTTGGCCATGATCTGCCTGCCGACGGATGTGGAGCCGGTGAAGACGACCTTGGCGACGCCCGGGTGCTCGACGAGGGCGTTGCCCGCCACCCGGCCGGCGCCCGGCAGCACCTGGAACAGGCCCTCCGGAAGCCCTGCCTCCAGGCCGAGTTCGGCCAGCCGGACCGCCGTCAGCGGGGTCGCCTCGGCCGGCTTGAGGAGGACGGCGTTGCCCGCGGCGAGCGCCGGGGCCACGCCCCAGGAGGCGATGGGCATCGGGAAGTTCCAGGGCGCGATGACGGCCACGACCCCGAGTGGTTCATGGAAGGTGATGTCCAGCCCACCGGCTACCGGGATCTGACGGCCATTCAGTCGCTCCACTCCCCCGGCGGCGTAGTCGAAGAGGTCGCGGGCGTTCCCGGCCTCCCAGCGCGCGTTGCCGACCGGGTGGCCCGCCTCCCGGACCTCGAGCTGGGCGAGCTCCTCGAGGTGGTCGTCGATGGCGGCGGCGAAGCGGCGCAGCAGCCGGGCGCGGTCGCCGGGTGCCAGGGCCGTCCAGCCCTCCTGCGCCCTGGCGGCCCGTACGACGGCGGCATCGACGTCCGCCGGGGTCGATGCGGCGACGGTGGCGACGACCTCCTCGGTCGCCGGATTGAGAACGTGGTGCTCGGACAAAACGACTGATCCCTTACATGCGCTCGAAGGAACGGAACCGCTCCCAGTCGGTGACGGCGGAGTCGAAGGCGTCCAGCTCGACGCGGGCCATATTGAGGTAGTGCTCGACCACCTCGTTGCCGAAGGCGGCCCGGGCGATCGGGGACGCCTGCCACAACTGGGCGGCCTCCCGCAGCGTGGTGGGTACGTGCGCGGCGTCACCCGTATAGGCGTTGCCGGTACACGCCTCCGGCAGCTCCAGCTCGTTCTCGATGCCGTACAGCCCGGCCGCGACCATGCCCGCGATGGCCAGATAGGGGTTCACATCGCCGCCGGGGAGGCGGTTCTCCAGGCGGTGGGACTGGCCGTGGCCGATGACGCGCAGCGCGCAGGTGCGGTTGTCGGGGCCCCAGGCGACCGCGGTGGGTGCGAAGGAACCGGGCCGGAACCGCTTGTAGGAGTTGATGTTCGGCGCGTACAGCAGGGTGAAGTCGCGCATGGCGGCGAGCTGTCCGGCGAGGAAGTGCCGCATGAGCGTGGACATCCCGTACGGGCCGTCGTCGTCGGCGAGCACGGGGTGTCCGGCCTCGTCGCGCAGCGAGAGGTGGACGTGGCAGGAGTTGCCCTCGCGCTGGTCGTACTTGGCCATGAAGGTCAGCGACATGCCCTCCTGCGCGGCGATCGCCTTGGCGCCGGTCTTGTAGATGGAGTGCTGGTCGCAGGTGGTGAGCGCCTCGTCGTAGCGGAAGGCGATCTCGTGCTGGCCGAGGTTGCACTCCCCCTTCGCCGACTCGACGGTCATGCCGGCCGCGCCCATCTCGTTGCGGATCCGGCGCAGCAGGGGTTCGACGCGCCCGGTGCCGAGCACCGAGTAGTCGACGTTGTACTGGTTGGCGGGGTTCATCTCCCGGTAGCCGCGGGACCAGGCCTCTTCATAGGAGTCCCGGAAGACCATGAACTCCAGTTCCGTGCCGGCGTACGCGGTCCAGCCGTGCTCGGCGAGCCGGCCGAGCTGGCGGCGCAGGATCTGGCGCGGCGAAGCCACCACCGGCGACCCGTCGTGCCAGGCGAGGTCGGCGAGCAGGAGCGCGGTCCCCGGGTCCCACGGCGTGCGGCGCAGCGTCGTGGTGTCGCCGTGCATGGCGAAGTCGCCGTAACCGCGCTCCCACGAGGACATGGCGTAGCCGTCGACGGTGTTCATGTCGGCGTCCACGGCGAGGAGGTAGTTGCATCCTTCGGTGCCGTGGTCGAGGACGTCGTCGAGGAAGAAGCGTGCGGCGAATCGCTTGCCCTGGAGCCTTCCTTGCATATCGGTGAAAGCGAGGACGACAGTGTCGATCTCCTCGGCGTCGACGAGCCTTCTCAGGTCGTCGACGGAGAGCGGGGGCGTGCGGTCAGCCACGGGAGTGCCTCCTGTCGGTGCAACCGGATGGCATAAGGTATGCATAGGAACCATTGATTGGGAAGGGGGTCCGATGAGCCAGGCCGACCAGAGCGTTGGCATGGCGGACCGGCTGGCGCCGGTGCTGCGGCCGGTGCGAGCGGGCAACGGCTTCGAGGAGGCGCTGGAGCAGATACTCCAGATCATCCGGCTCGGGCTGGTCCCGCAGGGTGAACGGCTGCCGTCCGAGCGTGAGCTGTCGGACCGCCTCGGGGTCAGCCGGGTGACCCTGCGCGAGGTCCTGAAGGTCCTCACCGACCAGGGGCTGGTCGAGAGCCGGCGCGGGCGGTACGGCGGCACGTTCGTACGGCAGCGGCCGGAGGTCGGCACCGGCGGCGGCGGCGAGGAGGAGCTGCGGAGGCGTATCGAAAAGGTCGATGTGGAGGACACACTGCGGTTCCGCGAGGTCCTCGAGGTGGGCGCGGCCGGACTGTGCGCGGTGCACGGACTCGGCCAGGAGCAGGCGGAGCGGCTGCGGACCGCGCTGGCCGCGACCCAGGATGCGCCGCTGGCCGACTACCGGCGCCGCGACACCCTGCTGCATCTGACGCTGGCCGAGCTGTGCGGTTCCCCGTCACTGGCCGCGCAGTACGCCGCGGTGCGGGCGACCGTGAACGATCTGCTGGACTGCATTCCGCTGCTGGTACGCAATCTGGAGCACTCACAGCAGCAGCACGAGGCGCTGGTCGAGGCCATTTTGGAGGGCGACCCGGACGGGGCCCGGGAGGTCATGCGGGAGCACTGCGCGGGTACGGCGGCGCTGCTCCGAGGCTTCCTCTCGTGAAACCCGCGGGATACAAAACTTTTCCGCCAGGGTCTTGCGCTCCACCATTCCGAGGGCAAAGGTATCGCCCCAAACCTTTGTTTCGAGGCAGGAGCGGTCCGCCGAACGCCGTGCCCGCCGCGGATATCCGAGGCCCCCGGAGGCGTTGTGTCCCTCGACAAACATGTGACGAACCCAGACCAGGAAGCGCCGACCCCTGACCTGAGCAGCGACGAGCAGCGTCTGCACGAGCTCGGTTACGCCCAGGAGCTGGCCCGTTCGATGTCGGCGTTCTCCAACTTCGCCGTCTCGTTCACCATCATCTCGGTCCTCTCCGGCTGCCTCACGCTGTACGGCTTCGGCATGACCACCGGAGGGCCCGCGCTGATCACCTGGGGCTGGCCGCTGGTCGGCACCATGACGCTGTTCGTGGGCCTGGCCATGGCCGAGGTCTGTTCCAGCTACCCGACCGCGGGCGGCCTGTACTACTGGGCGGCGAAGCTGGCCCCCTCGAACGGCGCGGCGTGGTCCTGGTTCACCGGCTGGTTCAACTTCCTGGGCCAGGTGGCGGTGACCGCGGGGATCGACTTCGGGGCGGCGTTCTTCATGAACGCGCTGCTGGATCTGCAGTTCGGTTTCTCGGCCACCCCGGCCCACACCATCATGCTGTTCGGGCTGGTGCTGCTGGCGCACGGCCTGCTCAACACCTTCGGCGTGAAGCTGGTCTCCCTGCTCAGCAACGTCAGCGTGTGGTGGCACGTCATCGGCGTGCTGATCATCGTGGGCGCGCTGGTCGTCCTGCCGTCGAAGCACCAGTCCGCGTCCTTCGTCTTCACGCACTTCGTCAACGACACCGGCTGGCACTCCAGCTTCTACGTCGGACTGCTCGGGCTGCTGCTCGCGCAGTACACCTTCACCGGCTACGACGCCTCGGCGCACATGACCGAGGAGACGCACGACGCGGCCAAGGCGGGTCCGCGCGGCATCGTGATGTCGATCCTCGTCTCGCTGGTCGCCGGCTGGATCCTGCTGGTCGGCATCACCTTCGCCATCCAGAACTACGACGGCGCGCTGGGCAGCTCGACCGGCGTCCCCCCGGCGCAGATCTTCATCGACGCGCTGGGCTCAAGCGGCGGCAAGCTGCTGCTGCTCATCGTCATCGGCGCCCAGTTCTTCTGCGGCATGTCGTCGGTCACGGCCAACTCGCGGATGGTGTACGCGTTCTCGCGGGACGGTGCGCTGCCCGGCTCGCGGCTGTGGCACCGCATCAACAAGCGGACCAAGACGCCGACCAACGCGGTCTGGCTCGCCGCCGGCGGCGCGTTCCTCCTGGGCCTGCCGTATCTGTGGAACGCCACGGCGTACGCGGCCGTCACCTCGATCGCCGTGATCGGCCTGTACATCGCCTACGTGCTGCCCACCTTCCTGCGCCTGCTGCAGGGCGAGCGGTTCGAGCGCGGCCCGTGGCACCTCGGCCGCTGGAGCAAGCCCGTCGGGGTCATCGCCGTCGGATGGACCCTGTTCATCTCCGTGCTGTTCATGCTGCCGACGACCAGCCCGGTGACGGCCAAGACCTTCAACTACACTCCGCTCGCCGTCCTGCTGGTCCTCGGCTTCGCCGGCACCTGGTGGCTGGTCTCGGCGCGCAAGTGGTTCACCGGCCCCAAGGTCCAGGGCACGCCCGAGGAGCTGGCCGCGATCGAGCACGAACTGGAATTCTGAAGGCCGGGGTACCAGGCGGCGGACGCGTGCCGGCAGGCAGCGAGGAAGGAAGCGACGACGTGGACAGGCCACCGCTGATCGGTGTCACCACCTACCTCACCGACGCCCGCTGGGGCGCCTGGCAGCTGCCCGCCGCGCTGCTCCCGGCCGCCTACCCCGGATATGTACAGGCCGCCGGGGGCCTCGCCGTCATGCTGCCGCCGGACGACGACCCGGCGGCCGCGCCCGCGGTGGTCGAGCGGCTGGACGGGCTGGTCCTCGCGGGCGGCGAGGACCTCGACCCCGCGCTGTACGGGGCCGAGCCGCATCCGCGTACGGGCGCCCCGGTGCCTGCCCGCGACAGCTGGGAGCGCGCCCTGCTCGCCGCCGCGCTCGACCTCGGCACGCCTGTACTCGGCATCTGTCGCGGCATGCAGCTGATGAACGTCCACGCGGGCGGCACCCTCATCCAGCACCTGCCGGACACGCTCGGCCACGCGGCACACAACCCGCAGCCCGGCGTCTTCACCGACCATGTGATCAAGTCCGTGCCGGGCACCCGCACCGGGGAACTGCTGCCGGAACCGGTCGAGGTGGCCACCCACCATCACCAGGCGGTGGACCGGCTCGGCGAGGGCCTGATCGCGACGGCGTACGCCGATGACGGCACCGTCGAGGCGCTGGAGTTCCCCGGGGCATGCTTCGCGGTCGGCGTGCAGTGGCACCCGGAGGTCGGGGACGACGGCAGGGTCATGCGGGCCCTGGTGGAGGCGGCGTCGGCCGGCCGGCGTTCCGCCCGGCGTCAGTCCTTCGACGAGGCCGGGCACGCCGGGCGACTCATCCAGCCGTAGTGCTGCCCCGGGCCGTTGCCTGGTCCCTTACGCTGCGGGGCCAAGCGGCCTCGGGGAAGTCGGTCAACACGCCCCACGCCGACTGGCACGCGCCTCCACCAGGCGTCAGCCTCGCGCGGGAAAGCGCCCCGCCAGGAACTGCTCGAACGTGCCCTGGCCCACGGCCCGTTCCGGCGTCAGATGCCCGCCCGCCCGGAAGCCGTGATAGGCCTTGCCGGCCAGGCGCACGTTCAGCAGGGGGCGGCGTCGTCCGCTCGCGCGCAGATAGGCCCGGGCCAGCTCCGGAAACGTACGGACCTCGGGGCCGCCCATGTCCGGCACCCGCCCGGCGGGCGCCCCGGTTGCGAGCTCCGCCAGCCGGGCGGCGACCTCCTCCACCTCGATCGGCTGGTCAGCGACCCCCGCCGGGAGCGGCATGACCGGCAGCTTCGCCAAGCCCTGCAGGAGCTGCAGCACGAGGTCGTGGAACTGCGTGGTGCGCAGCACGGTCCAGCCGAGCCCCGACTCCTCGATCAGCCCCTCGACGGCGAGCTTGGTCCGGTAGTAGCCGAGCGGCACCCGGTCGACGCCGACGATCGAGATGTACACCAGATGCCGTACCCCGGCCTGGCGGGCCGTCCCGATCAGATGGCGTGCCGCCTGCTCGTCACCGCCGCGCGGCGAGCTCGCGCAGTGCACGACCGTGTCCACGCCCGCGACGGCCGCGGCAAGCCCCGTGCCCTCGCGCAGGTCCACGGCGTACGGCTGTGAGTGCCGGCTCAGCACCCGCACCTCGTGCCCTCCCCCAGAGCCTCCGGCCTGGGGGGTACCCCCAGCGCGCAGCCGCTCGGTGACGAGCCGGCCGAGCGTTCCGGTGCCGCCGGTCACCAGGATCGTGGTCATCGCAGTTCGCATCCCTTCGCTGGGCGTGCGCTCCCCGGTGGAGCGCCCGTCATCCGCTGAGAACCGACGAGCACCCGGAGATGTGACAGCCTCCTCGTGACCGCACTCACCCGCGGTCAACGCCCCGGGGGCCGTTGCGGCGAACTGCCGGCCCGCGAACATGAGTTTGCCCGGGTTCACGACGACCCGCAGCGCCGGGCCGTCTGCGGGACACTGCGGATATGCCACGGTGCGGGCGGCGCGCCTGTGAGCAGGCCCCGGAGTCCGAGCCCGCCGAGGCAGGAGGACCCGGGTGGTGGCCACCGCAGCAGCCGAAGCAGCAGCGATGCGTCGCGCCATCGCGCTCGCCGCGCGCGGGCTCGGCTCGACTGGTTCAACGGCACGCCGCTTGCAGCGCCGCGCTGAGGGCGGCCGGTGCTTCCGCCAACGACGGGCCGTACCAGGTGAGATGGCGGCCGCTGACCAGCGCGGCCGGCAGTTCCGGGAACGCCTCGGGGCCGTCGTCGGCGGTGAAGCGGTACGGTTCGTCCGGCAGCACGCACAGGTCCGCCCCGCTGGAGCGCAGCTCGTCGAGGGGGATGCGCGGGTAGCGGTCGCCGTGTCCGGCGTAGAGGTTGTCGACACCGAGCCGGGCCAGCAGATCGCCCGCGAAGGTGTCCCGGCCGAGCACCATCCAGGGCCGCCGCCAGACGGGGACGATCGCGCGCCGCCGCTCGGCCGGTGCGGGCAGCTCCCGCCAGACTGACTCCGCCTCGCTCAGCCAGCCGGGCCTGGCCAGCCCGCAGCCCTGTACGAGCACCCGCTCCAGCTCGCTGAACGCCTGGTCCAGGGTGCGCACTTCGGTGACCATCACCTCGAGGCCGGCGGCGCGCAGTGCGGCCAGATCCGGCTCCCGGTTCTCCTCCTCGTTGGCGATCACCAGGTCCGGGGCCAGTTCGACGATCTTCGGTACATCGGGGTTCTTCGTACCGCGGATCCGAACGACGTCGAGCTCCGCCGGATGGCTGCACCAGTCGGTCACCCCCACCAGCAGCCCGGGCGCGGAGACGGCGAGGGCCTCGGTGAGCGAGGGCACGAGCGAGACGACACGCATGTCAGGGCCTCCTGGTGGTCGGCGGCACAGGTCGGCCGCCCGTCAGCACCCTAGTGCCGCGTCAGCCCTGCGGCGCGGCGGCCCCAAAGCGACCCGCCCGCCCCGGCGAGGGACGGGCAGGTGCAGCGCAGGGCTTATCGGGTGAGGTCAGGACCCGACCGGCGCCATCTTGTCGACGATGCCGGGGTGGGAGTCCATCCACTTCTGGACGCCCTGCTCCTCATGGCCCTTGCCGGCCTCCTGGACGGCCTGCTCGAGGCTGCCGAGTTCCTGCTCGCTCATGTGCCAGTTCTTCAACCACCCGGCGAACTCCGGGTACTTCTTCGGGAAGGACTTGTGGCCCAGCGAACGGATCTCGTTGCTCTCCCCGAAGCCCTTCTTCGGGTCGGCGAGCTTGGTCAGCTGGTACTTGGTGTACGCCCAGTGCGGCGTCCACAGCACGACCGCGACCGGCTCCTTCTTGGCGTAGGCGCGCTGAAGCTCGGCGAGCATGCTCGGGGTACCACCGTCGACGACCTGGTACTCGCTGTCCAGGCCGTACGCCTTCATGACCTTGGACTTGAGCAGATTCATCTCGCCGGTGCCCGGCTCAATGCCGATGATCTTGCCATTGAACTCCTCGGACCGGCCCTTGAGGTCCGCCAGGGACTTCACACCCTTGACGTACGACGGCACCGCGATCTCCATCGAGGTCTTGTCGTACCAGGGCCCGAGGTCGACCAGGCTGTTCTTGTACTTGTCCCAGTACTGCTTCTGGCCGTTGGGAAGCCAGGCGTCCAACTGGACATCGATCTGACCAGCGCTCATGCCGGTGTACGCCGTGCCGATGTCGTACTGCTTGATCTTCGGCTTGTAGCCGCGCCGCTCCAGGACGTTCTTCCACAGATAGGTGGTGGCGATGTTCTCGTCCCACGGGAAGTAGCCGATGTGCGGTGCGGCCCCGGCCTGCTTGCCGGGCCGGTCCGTGGCGCCGCCGCCCTTGACGGGAGCCAGCTTGTCGACGATGCCCGGGTTCTTCTTCAGCCAGGCGCGCACGCCCTCCTGCTGATGGCCCGTGCCCGCGTCCTGGATGGCGGACTCCAGGCTGGTGAGCTGCTTCTCGTCCAGCTTGAAGTTCTTCATCCACTGGGAGATCTCCGGCTGGTCCTTACCGAAGCCCTTGCGCGCGAGCGAGTGGATGCCGTCGCCCTTGCCGAAGGCGCCCTTGGGGTCCTTCAGCTTGGTCAGGTTGTACTTGTCGTACGCCCAGTGCGGGGACCACAGCACGACCGCGACCGGCTCCTTCTTCGCGTACGAGCGCTCGAGCTGCGCCAGCATCGAGGAGGTGCTGCCGTCGGTGAGCGTGTACTCGCCCTTCAGGCCGTACGCGTCCAGCACCTTGGACTTCAGCAGCTTCATCTCGCCGGCGCCCGGCTCAATGCCGATGATCTTGCCATTGAACTCCTTGGACCGGCCCTTGAGGTCCGCCAGCGACTTCACGCCCTTGACGTAGGACGGCACCGCGATCTCCAGCGAGGTCGGCCCGTACCAGGAGCCGAGGTCTTCGAGCTGGTGCTGGTACTGCTTCCAGTACGAGGCATGCGTGACCGGCAGCCAGGAGTCGGTCTGGAAGTCCACATCACCGGCGGCCAGGCCCGTGTAGAGCGCGCCCACGTCGTACTGCTGCACCTTTGGCTGGAAGCCGCGCTGCTCCAGGATCTCCTTCCACAGGAAGGTGGAGGCGACGCCCTCGTCCCAGTTGATGTAGCCGAGGTTGACCGAGCGGCCGTGGCCGACGTTCGCCGCCGCCGTCTTCTCGCCACCGGCGTTCTTGCCGAAGACGTTGAGACCGCCCGCGACGAGCGCGAGGACGACGACGCCGACCATCGCGACCGAGGTGGCGGGCTTCCAGTGCAGCACCTTCAGGCCGTGCAGCGGGTTGGCGTTCTGCTTGGCCAGCGCCCGGCGGCCGAGAGGCGAGACGCGCTGGTTGAGCGCGCCGGTCATCCGGTCCAGGTACATGGCGAGGATGACGACCGCGAGGCCGCCCTCGAAGCCGAGGGACACATCGACGGAGCTGATGGCCTCGAAGACGCTGGAGCCGAGGCCGCCACCGCCGACCATGCCCGCGATGACGACCATCGACAGCGCCAGCATGATGGCCTGGTTGACGCCCGCCATGATGGTGGGCAGGGCGAGCGGCAGCTGGACGCCGAGCAGGGTGCGACGGGGACTGGTGCCGAAGGCGTCGGCCGCCTCGACCAGTTCCTCGTCGACCTGCCGGATGCCCAGCTCGGTCATCCGGATGCCGGGAGGCATCGCGAAGACGATGGTCGCGATGACGCCCGGGACCACGCCGACGCCGAAGAAGAAGATGCCGGGGATCAGATAGACGAAGACGGGCATCGTCTGCATGAAGTCCAGCACCGGGCGCAGCAGAGCGCTCACGGCGCGGTTGCGGGCGGCCCAGATGCCCAGCGGCACCGCGATGGCGATGGTGATCAGGCCGGCGACGAGCACCAGTGACAGCGTCTCCATCGCCTTGTCCCACTGATCGAGCGAGTCGATCAGCGCGAATCCGGCGAACGCGAGGACGCCGGGCAGCAGTCCGCGCAGCCACCATGCGAGCACCGCGAGAATCCCCGCGAGGAGCAGGGGGTCGGGGGCGGAGAGCACCGCGTGCACCCCGTCGTACATGCCGTTGACAACGGATGAGATGGCGTCGAAGAGCCAGGCGAGATGGTCCCGCAGGGCGGTGATGCCCGACTCGATCCAGCTTCCGATGGTGATCCTAGGCATGGGCGGTCACCGTGCCCTGTGCCGCGGCCTTGGCGTCCGCCGGGGTACCGGCTTCGGCCTCCGTCTGGTCCGCGCGGGCCTGTTCGCCGAGCGCGGCGAGCAGGTTCTCGCGGTCCACGACGCCGACCAGCTCCCCTTCCGTGTCGGTCACGGCGACCGCGACGCCACTGGCCGAGCAGGGGGTGAACAGCTCAGCGATGGGGGTGTCGGCGGTCACAGTCGCGGGCGCTGCCGTCAGGATGTCCTGCTCGGTACGGATCGTCGTACCGTCGTCGCTCTCCTCGCCCAGGGCGCTGCTGGGCTCGGCCATGATCGAGCCGGCGGTCAGCACGCGGCTGCGGTCCACGTCCTGGATGAAGGAGGCGACATAGTCGTTGGCCGGGCGGACGAGGATGTCCTCGGCCGTGCCGACCTGGACGATCCGGCCGTCGCGCATGACCGCGATCCGGTCGCCGAGACGCATGGCCTCGTTGAGGTCATGGGTGATGAAGACGATGGTCTTCTTCAGCCGCTGCTGGAGCTCGAGCAGCTGGTCCTGCATGTCGCGGCGGATCAGCGGGTCGAGCGCACTGAAGGACTCGTCCATCAGCAGCAGTTCGGCGTCGGTGGCGAGCGCGCGGGCCAGGCCGACGCGCTGCTGCATACCGCCGGAGAGCTCATCGGGCCAGGACTTCTCCCAGCCTTTCAGGCCAACGAGCTCCAGTGCCTCGGTGGCGCGCGCCTCCCGCTCGGCACGCGGCACGCCCTGCACCTGAAGCCCGTACGCGGCGTTCTCCAGGACGCTCCGGTGCGGGAAGAGCGCGAAGTGCTGGAAGACCATGCTGATCTTCCGCGAGCGCACCGTGCGCAGCTCGCGCGGGCTGAGCGCGGTGAGGTCCTGGCCGTCGCAGAGGACCCGACCGGCTGTCGGCTCCGACAGCCCGTTGAGCATGCGCAGCAGGGTGGACTTACCGGAACCGGACAATCCCATGACGACGAAGATCTGGCCTGCCTCGACGGAGAAGGAGGCGTCGATCACCGCCGCTGTCGTACCGCCGGCGCGCAGGTCCTCGCGGTCCGCGCCGCCTTCGAGTTTGCGTACGGCGTCATGGGGTCGTCTCCCGAACACCTTGTACAGGTGCTCGGCTTGCAGCCTGGACACATGAACCTTTCGGGTCGAACTGACTACGACCCGCCTCCCCCACGGCCGGGTCGTAGAGCGGCGCGCGGGACCTGCCCGCAGACCCGGCCGCATGGTGTTGATCACACGACCGGGTCCGCTCCGCGTGGGCGGCTGCCCGGGGTTGTCCAGGCCAAACGCTGTTGTTACGCAGTTCACACGCTCCGTTCAGCCCTGGACCAGCTGCTCGATGAACACCCTCCTGTTGCGCGGATCACGCACCAGGTTCACATGGAAGGGGAAATCCTCGGAGCACTGGGGCTGCCTGCTTCCCGGCGCGGTCTGCAAGAGGCTCACATGTATGGCCCCCCGCTCGTTCGCGTTGACCGCCGGCGGGATCGCACTGGAGACGGAGAACTCACAGATCGCGTTGTGGCCCAGCCTGGGGTTGCCCGGCGGGCTGACGAGCGTGAACCAGAACCACTGGTTGGGCTGGCCTACCAGCCGCGTGCCCCGGCTGACCCACTGGCCACGGATGAACGAGAAGATCTCGAGGTGCACCGTCGCGCGTTGGCGATTGAACCTTGATCGCTCTGCGGTGAGGATGGCCCTGCGGTCCTGATCGAGCTGGGTGAAGGCGATCTGCCGCGTCTGTGCCCCGGGCCGCGGCTGGGCCGGGTTCTCGGCGCGGCCCTGGGCCTGGCCGCGGACCTGGGTCTGGCCCTGGCTTGCTCCGACGGGGGTCACACCCGTCACCGCCACCGACGTCAAGACGGTGGCCCCCAAGGCCAGACCCGCGAACCGCTTACGTCGCTTGTCCTTGTTCATGCTGATCCCTCATCCGGTTTGATGATGATCCCTTCCCCCAGGTCACACGGGAGTCGGGAGCAACCGTGCGTAACTCGCGTACCCAGTAATTCACTCTCATACCGGGCAAAACACTTGCGGGCATCTTGCGGGCATCGATCGCTTGCGCCGCTCCCCGGCGTGCCATGCTGGCCGCGTGACTGCATCTCGCCCCAGGAAGCTGCTCCTGCTCGACACCGCCAGCCTGTATTTCCGCGCCTACTTCGGGGTTCCGGACTCGGTCAGGGCCCCCGATGGCACACCCGTGAACGCGGTGCGCGGGTTGCTGGACTTCATTGCCCGGCTGGTCCAGGACCACCGGCCCGATGAGCTGGTCGCCTGCATGGACGCCGACTGGCGGCCGCACTGGCGAGTCGCGCTGATCCCCAGCTACAAGGCGCACCGGGTCGCGGAGGAGGTGCCCGAGGGCTCCGACATCGAGGAGATTCCGGACACCCTGTCGCCGCAGGTGCCGATCATCGAGGAGGTCCTCGACACCATCGGCATCGCCCGCGTCGGGGTGCCCGAATACGAGGCGGACGACATCATCGGCACCCTCACCGCCCGCGCGACCGGCCCGGTGGACATCGTCACCGGCGACCGCGATCTCTACCAACTCGTCGACGACAAGCGCGAAGTGCGCGTGCTGTACCCGGTGAAGGGCGTTGGCACCCTGCAGGTGGTGGACGAGGCGGCCCTGCGCGGCAAGTACGGGGTCGACGGCCCCGGCTACGCGGATCTGGCGCTGCTGCGCGGCGACCCCAGCGACGGGCTCCCCGGCGTCCCGGGCATCGGCGAGAAGACCGCGGCCAAGCTCCTCGCCATCTACGGCGACCTCGCCGGGATCACGGCCGCGATCGACGACCCCGCCTCGGGGCTCACCCCGGTCCAGCGCAAGCGGCTCGACGAGGCGCGGGGCTACCTCGCCGTCGCCCCGAGGGTGGTGCGGGTCGCCCGCGATGTCACGCTGCCCGCCTTCGATCCGGCGGTGCCCCACCAGCCGCGCGACCCCGCGACCCTGGAGGCCCTCTCCGCGCGCTGGGGACTGGGCGGCTCCCTTGAGCGGCTTCTCGCCACCCTGCCGGTGTGAGCTCCGGCGCTCCGCGCCGGTCTTCCCACCCGCTCCTTTCCCTGGGCGGACGGTAAGTATCAGCCCACGGAGGAGTACGCGACCACGCCGCGCAGCATCCCATCGACCGCCCGCCGGGCGCTCCGGCGCACCGGGCTGCCGTCCGGCGCGGCCTCCGCGATCTGCCCGAGCACGTCGATCACTTGCTTGCACCAGCGCACGAAGTCCCCGGCAGGCATGTCCGTCTCGCCCAGCACCGAGTCCAGGCTGTGCCCGGAAGCCCACCGGTACGCGGCCCAGGCGAACCCCAGATCGGGCTCCCGCTGGCCCACGCCCTCGGTCTGGTTGATGCGGTGCTCCTCCTCAAGGGCGTCCAACCGGCCCCAGATCCGGACCATTTCGGCGAGCGCCTGCTTGGCATTGCCCTGCGGCAGCTTCGGCGGGAGCGCATCGTCGGCGACGCGGGACTCATAGACCAGCGCGGAGGCGCAGGCGGCCAGCTCGGCCGGCTTCAGGCTGTCCCACACCCGCTCGCGCAGGCACTCGGAGGCCAGCAGGTCCAGCTCGCCATAGAGCCGGGCCAGCCGCCGCCCGTGCTCGGTGACCTCGTCCCCCTGCAGATAGCCGAGGTCGGTCAGCAGCGCGTACACCCGGTCGAAGGTGCGGGCGATGGTGTTCGTACGGCCCTCGATGCGCCGCTCCAGCTGGTGGATGTCGCGCTGCAGCCGCTGGTAGCGCTCGGCCCACCGGGCGTGGTCCTCGCGCTCGTCGCAGCCGTGGCAGGGGTGGGCGCGGATCGCCGCGCGCAACTGGGCGATCGCGGTGTCGTCGGCAGCGGCGGAGCGCTGCCTGCGGTGCCGCTCCGGCTGTATGTGGCCGGCCTTCGTGCGCAGCGCGGAGGCGAGGTCGCGGCGCGACTGCGGGCTGCGGGCGTTGAAGGACTTGGGAATCCGCATCCGCTCCAGCGGCTCGACCGGCACCGGGAAGTCGATGGACGCCAGCCGCTTGACCTGCCGCTCGGCGGTGAGCACCAATGGGCGTGGCCCGTCGTCATGTTCGAAGCCCCGGTGCGGGTTGGTACGGCCGGCCGGGACGCCCGGGTCCAGGACCAGCGCCAGGCCCGCGTACTTGCCGGTGGGGACATGGATGACGTCCCCGGGCCGGAGCTTCTCCAGCGCGGCCGCGGCAGCGGCCCGCCGCTGCGCGGCACCCTGCTTGGCAAGCTCGGTCTCGCGGTCCTTGAGCTGACGGCGGAGCTGCGCGTACTCCTCGAAGTCCCCGAGGTGGCAGGTCATCGCCTCGCGGTAGCCTTCCAGGCCCTCCTCGTTGCGCTGCACCTGACGGGAGATACCGACCACCGACCGGTCGGCCTGGAACTGCGCGAAGGAGGTCTCCAGCAGTTCGCGCGAGCGGTGCCGGCCGTACTGGGAGACGAGGTTGACCGCCATGTTGTACGACGGCTTGAAGGAGGAGCGCAGCGGGTACGTACGCGTGCCGGCGAGTCCGGCGAGCGCCTCGGGGCTCATGGCGCGCTGCCACAGCACCACGGCGTGGCCCTCGACATCGATGCCGCGCCGCCCGGCCCGCCCGGTCAGCTGGGTGTACTCGCCGGGCGTGATGTCGGCGTGCTGCTCGCCGTTCCACTTGACGAGCTTCTCCAGGACGACCGACCGCGCGGGCATGTTGATGCCCAGCGCCAGGGTCTCGGTGGCGAAGACCGCCTTGACCAGACCGCGGACGAACAGCTCCTCCACGACCTCCTTGAAGGTCGGCAGCATGCCCGCGTGGTGCGCGGCGATCCCCCGCTCCAGGCCCTCCAGCCACTCGAAGTAGCCCAGCACGTGCAGGTCTTCGTCGGGGATGGGGGCCGTACGCTCCTCGACCAGGGCCCGTACCTGCCGGCGCTCCTCGTCGGTGTTCAGCCGCAGCCCGGCGGCCAGGCACTGCTGTACGGCGGCCTCGCAGCCGGCCCGGCTGAAGATGAAGGTGATGGCGGGCAGCAGCCCCTCGGCCTCCAGCCGCTCGATGACCTCGACCCGGCTGGGGGTGTAGACGCGGCTCCGCTGGCGCCGCTCCCGCTCGCGGTCCGCCTCGCGCATGTTGTTGCGCCCGCGCTGCCGCTCGCGGATGCGCGTGGGGCGGCTGTTCTCCATTCGGGCCAGCCGGAGCAGATCGGGGTTGACCTCCCGCCTGCCGTCGGCCCGGCCGCCGCTCTTCGCCTTCTTCTCCTCGAAGAGGTCGTACATCCGGCGGCCGGCGAGCACGTGCTGCCACAGCGGGACGGGCCGGTGCTCGGAGACGATCACCTCGGTGTCGCCACGCACGGTGTCCAGCCAGTCACCGAACTCCTCGGCGTTGGAGACGGTGGCGGACAGGGAGACCAGGGTCACGGACTCGGGGAGGTGGATGATGACCTCCTCCCAGACGGCGCCGCGGAAGCGGTCGGAGAGGTAGTGCACCTCGTCCATCACCACATAGCCGAGGCCGGCCAGCGTCTGCGAGCCGGCGTAGAGCATGTTGCGCAGCACCTCGGTGGTCATCACGATCACCGGGGCCTCGGCGTTGATGCTGTTGTCGCCGGTCAGCAGGCCGACCTTCTGGGGGCCGTAGCGCGCCACGAGGTCGTTGTACTTCTGGTTCGACAGCGCCTTGATCGGCGTGGTGTAGAAGCACTTGCGGCCCTCGGTCAGGGCCAGGTGGACGGCGAACTCGCCCACGATGGTCTTGCCGGAGCCGGTGGGAGCAGCGACAAGCACGCCCTTCCCGGCCTCGAGCGCCTGGCACGCCTCGATCTGGAACGGGTCCAGCTCGAAGTCGTACATCTCACGGAAGGGAGCGAGTGCGGTCTTCTGCTCGGCGGCGCGGTTGCGAGCAGCGGCGTAGCGCTCCGCAGGGGACAGGTCCTCGGTCATCGTGTCTACGAGCCTACCGGCCACCTCGGACAGAGCAGCGATCTTTGCCAGCGCCTGCCGTGCGCCCGGGACCGCCGGGGCCTTAGACGATCACGTCGCGTCGTCGTAACCGCCGCGGTCAAGGGAGCGGCCGGGGTCGCGGTCGCCGCTCGCCTGCTCCGGCAGGGCCGGGGCGGCCGGGACCGACTCCACCTCGCCGATGGCCGCGGGGGTCAGGTCGAGCTCGGACGCCTCGTCGTCAGCGGGCCCGGCCGCCTCCCGGGCGCGCTTACGAGAGTCGTTGAGCAGGGCGACAGAGACGGCGACGAAGTACAGCACCCAGATGGGACCGGCCAGCGCGAGCATCGTGAGCGGGTCGGTACTGGGAGTCGCGACCGCGGCGAAGATCGTGATTCCCATGATCATGCCGCGCCACCAGCCGAGCATGCGCTTGCCGGTGATCACACCGCCGAGGTTGAGCAGTACGAGCAGCAGCGGCAGCTCGAAGGCGAGGCCGAAGACGACCACCATGCGCGTCACCAGGTCGAGCAGGTCGTCCAGCGGCAGCAGGTTGTCCACGCCTCCCGGGGTGAAGTCGATCAGCACCTTGGCGCTGGTCGGCAGGACCGCGTACGCGAAGTAGCCGCCGCCGAGGAAGAGCGGGAAGCCCGCCGCCACGAAGCTCAGCGCGTACTTCTTCTCGTTGCGGTGCAGGCCGGGCGCGAGGAACGCCCACAACTGGTACAGCCACACCGGGGAAGCGAGGACGATGCCCGCCATCAACGACACCTTGAGCGCCAGCGTGAACGGGGTGAGCAGACCGTTGATCGTGATCCGCGCGCAGGTCGTGGCCTCACCCTGCTTCGCCAGCTCCGCGAAGGTGGAGTCACACCCCACCGACTGCAGCACCGGCTTGGTGAAGAACTCGATGATGTCGTTGTAGAAGAACGCGGCCACGATCGTGACGACCATGATCGCGAGCAGGGCCTTCGCAAGCCGGTTGCGGAGCTCGCGCAGGTGCTCCACGAGCGGCATCCGCCCCTCGGGGTCCTTCTCCTTTTTGCGGGCAGGCTTGAGCAACCCACGTCCTCATCTCGTGCGGCGAGCCGTCATCGGCCGCCTGGTCCGGCTCCGGTCAGCGCTTGGTCGTATCGGTGGGCTCGCTCACCGGGCGCGAGCTGGTCACGTCCCCGGGGGCGGCCTGGATCGTCCGGGGCGCGGGCTGGTCAGCCGGCGGGTCAGCGGGCGCCGAGGCGGAGTCCTTGCCCTCGGTCTTCATCGCGCGGGCCTCGCTCTTGAGGATGCGAGCCGACTTACCCAGGGAGCGGGCCATGTCCGGCAGCTTCTTCGCTCCGAACAGGAGGATGACGACGACGAGGATCAGAATGATCTCGGGAGCGCCGAGCCTTCCGAACATATGCGTTTACCTTCTCACCGAGGCGGCATTGGGTGGGGCTGCCCGACCTGCCGGTATGACACCGACTGCCGTGCTGGCAGCGATCGTAACGCGCAGGGGTAAATGCACGGCAATGCCTGTGCGTACTCCCTGTTGCGGCCCGTGGCCTCGCTGTGGGGCCGTCCATGCAGCGTACCTGCCGTCCCTGGGCGGTCAGTCGTGGTGCGGCGGCCGCTCCCGTGCCGCGAGCGGGACGGCGGCGCGCTCCAGGTCCTGCGCGGCGCGGCTGATGCGCTCCGAGGCGTCCCCCACCTGCCGCGCCAGCCGTCGCACTTCGATGCCGGCCCGTACGGCGAGCACGCCGAGCACGGCGGTTCCACAGAAGGCGAGAGCGATCGCGATCATGGGCCAGAGCATGGGGAGGAGCCTACCGGGCGGCCCGAATCAGCCACCGCACCAACCCACTTCGGCCGAAATCAGCCGATGTGCAGCCGCAGGGTGCGCACCCCGCCGCCGGTGAGCAGTTCCACGATCCGCTCGCCGGCCGGCTTGCGGACGGTGGACCCGCAGTCGGGGCAGGTGAAGGAGTAGAAGGTGGTGCGCCGGGTGGCACCGATGGCCAGCCGGAAGGCGTCCGAGGTGAGCTCGAACCGGCCGCGGCAGTCCGGGCAGGCTGCCTTGAAGATCGCCGCTGTGGCCACCGTAGTTCCCGCCCCTTCAGTCGCCGTAGGCCGCGAGGGCTTCTCGGGCCGCCTGCTGAGCGCTCTCCGCGAGGTCCTGCGGGGCGACGATGCGGCCGTCCCGGCCCAGACGCAGCGCCAGCCGGCGCAGCGACGCCGGGTCGGGGGTGCGAAGAGTGATCCGCAGGCCACCGTCGGGCAGTTCCTCGGCGCTGTCGTGCGGGTAGTACTCGGCGACCCAGCGGCCGGCGGGGCCGACCTCGACGACCACCTCGGGGTCCTCCGCCGCCGGCTGCACCAGCCCCTCGGACAGATCCCGCAGCTCGACGGGCGGCGGATCGGAGGGCTCGTCGAGCAGCTTGATCTCGGCGACCCGGTCGAGGCGGAAGGTACGGCGAGCCTCACTGAGCCGGCACCAGGCCTCCATATACGTGTGCCCCACGGCGAACAGGCGGATCGGGTCCACCTCGCGCTCGGTGAGCTCATCACGCGCCGGCGAGTAGTACCGCAGCCACAGCCGCCGGCGCTCCGAGATCGCCCGGTCGACGTCGGCGAACACCCCGCCCTCCGACTCGAAGGTCACCGACAGCCGGGAGCTGGCGCCCGCGGCCTCCCCCGCGGCGGCCTCCAGCTTGGCCGTGGCCCGCAGCAGCGCCTGACGGTCGCCCTCCCGCAGACCGGGGAGGGTGGCGACGGCGCGGGCGGCCACGAGCAGGGCGGTGGCCTCGTCGGCGGCGAGCCGCAGCGGGGTCGCCACATCGTCCGGGTTGTGCCACCAGATGCGGTCACCGTCGGTGTCGATGTCGAGGAGATCACCGCCCCGGAAGCTCGTGCCGCACAGCGGGAGCACGTCGAGGTCGGCGATGAGCTGGTCCTCGGTGATGCCGAAGGCCCGCGCGACATCGCTGACGCGGGCGCCGGGCCGCTCGCGCAGATACGTCACCAAGGAGAGCATCCGCCGTGTCTGGTCGATCGCGTTGCTGGCCATGAGCAGTCTCTTCCGCTTCCTCTCGCCTCAGCCCTTGGCCACGGCGCGCAGCCGGTCGATCACGTCTGCCCGCAGCTCCGCGGGCTCCAGCACGACCACGTCCGGACCGAACTCCACGAGCCAGGCGTCGAGGCCGTGTCCGTACGGGATCTCCAGCTCGTCCCAGCCGTCTCCCGCCGCACGGGTGCTCACGGCCCGGGCGCGCAACGGGTAGCCGGCGCCCGCGCGCAGCCGGATGCGGGCGGTTCGGGTCGCGGTCTCGCCCGCCCAGCTCTCGACGGTCTCGCGGACGGTGACGTGGTCGGGTACCTCGGCGGTGAAGGCTCCGGACCGGGAGCGCACCCTGCCGGTGATCCGGGAGAGCCTGAAGACGCGTTCGGCCTGCCGGTCGCGATCCCAGCCGGCGAGATACCAGTGGCCGCGCCAGCATTCGAGGGTCCATGGCTCGACATGCCGGGTCTCGGGGCGGGCGGCGGTGGCCTTGCGGTAGTCGAAGACGACCGGCCGGCGGTCGCGGCAAGCGAGCATCAGCGGTTCGAAGGCGGCCTCGTGGGCGGGGATGCGCGGCTCGAGGGCGCTGTGGCTCTCGTACACGTCCTCGGCCAGCGGCATCCCGGCGGCGCGCAGCTTCTGCAGGGCGCCGCTGGCGGCGCCGGCGAGCCGGGCCTGCTGCCAGACCTTGGCGGCGAGGCCGAGGGCGGCGGCCTCCTCGGCGTCGAGGGCGACGGGCGGGAGGCGGTTGCTGTCGCGGCGGGCGAGGTAGCCGGTATCGCCGTCGAAGTTCTCGACGGTCTCGATGACGAGGCCGAGTTCCCGCAGGTCGTCCTTGTCCCGCTCGAACATCCGGTTGAAGGCGTCGTCGCTGCCCGCTTCGATGTACGCCTCGATGGAGGCCCGCAGTTCTCGCTTGGTCAGCGGGCGCCGGGTCCCCAGCAGGCACAGCGCCAGGTTCATCAGCCGCTCGGCCTTGGCAATCGCCATCGACGCCCTTCTCTCATTGTCCCCTCGACACATGACCGTACCGGTCCGGGGATCCCAGGCAAAAGCCGAGGCCCATGCCTGGGACAGGCATGGGCCTCGGCCGACGTGGGCGGCCTCAGACGGAGACCAGGTCGCAGACGAAGATCAGCGTCTCGCCCGGCTTGATCCGGCCGCCGGCGCCACGGTCGCCGTACGCGAGGTGCGGCGGGATGACCAGCTGACGGCGGCCGCCGACCTTCATGCCCTGGACGCCCTGGTCCCATCCGGGGATGACCTGGCCGACACCCAGCTGGAAGCGGAGCGGCGTGCCGCGGTTCCAGCTCGCGTCGAACTCCTCGCCGGTGCTGAAGGCCACGCCCACGTAATGGACCTGCACGGTGTCCCCGGCCTTGGCGACCGGGCCGTCGCCCTCCCAGATGTCCTGGATCTGCAGGTCCGCCGGGGGCTCGCCGCCCGGGAAGTCGACCTCGGGCTTGTCGATGCTCACTGAAGTGCTCCTACGGATGGATCTTGTCGGAAACGGTGCCAGTCTCGCAGACCGAGATCATCCGCGATCACACCGTGCCGACGATGTCGACGGAGAAGACCAGGGTGTTCTTCGCCAGTTCGCTCTGCGGGTTGCTGCCGTAGCCCAGCTTCGGCGGAATGACCATCAGCACCCGGTCCCCGACGTTCTTGCCGACCAGGGCCTTGTCCCAGCCCTGGACGACCGAGCCGGTGCCGATCTGGAAGGCGGTGGCACCGCCGTGGTCCCAGGAGGAGTCGAACTTCTTTCCGTCCTCCCACTTGACGCCCGTGTACTGGGCGATCAGGCCCTCACCGGCCTTGACCTTCGGGCCGTTGCCCTTGATCAGGACCTGCTGCTTGAGATCGGTGGGAGCCTTCTCGCCCTTGGGGATGATGATGGTGGCGGGCTTCTGCGGCTGGGCCTTCACCTCGGGCATACCGGCCGCCGGCGGCGCCTGCTTGCCCTTGGCCTCGGCCTTCTTGTCGACCTGCTTGGCGCCGACGATGTCGATGACCCACACCAGGCCGTCCTCCGGCTTGACCCCCGACTGCGGGTTCAGCTGCTCCCCGATCAGCGCCTTGGCCGTCCCCTCCACCTCGACCCGGCTGCCGGCCTTCCGGCCGACGAGCGCGTCAAGCACCTTCGGCGGCAGCTCCTGGCTGGGCTGGCCGATCTCCTGGACGACCTGACGGCGCGGGCCCTTGGTGTTGGCGCCCGGCTGCGGGGTCCAGGTGCCACCGAGCGGCTTTTTGTCCTTCATCGTCTGCCCGGTCCAGTCGAGCCGTACGAAGGACCCCTTCTTCACCTCTTCACCGTTGCCCGCGATGACCGTCTCGACGACGACCTTGTCGGCCGGCTTGGCGTTCTTCGGCACGGAGATCTTGGGCTGCTCCCCTGCTTTGCCCTCCACCTTCGCGACCGGTTGCGACGAGCCGCCTTCCTCCGATCCGCACGCGGCAGTGAACAGCAGGACAGGCACGGCCAGCGCCGCGGCGATACGGCGGGTCTTTGATTTCAGCATGGATCCAACTCGGACTCGTGGGTTCTGGTTCTGCGGGCAATGCCCGCCACTCTACGACCTGTGCCTGTGTGTTCCAGCGCGGACAACACGGCTGTGCGCCGGGAGTCTGTTGTGACTCCCGGCGCACAGCCGCGTCCGAAGCGCCCTGCTACATACCGGCGATGAGCTTCTCCACCCGGTCGTCCACCGACCGGAACGGGTCCTTGCACAGGACGGTGCGCTGCGCCTGGTCGTTGAGCTTGAGGTGCACCCAGTCAACGGTGAAGTCGCGGCGCTGCTCCTGCGCACGGCGGATGAAGTCGCCGCGCAGCCGGGCACGTGTGGTCTGCGGGGGCACCGACTTGCCCTCGAAGATTTTCACGTCGTTGCAGACACGCTTGGCCTGGCCGCGCTTCTCCAGCAGGTAGTAGAGCCCGCGGCGGCGGTGGATGTCGTGATATGCGAGGTCTATCTGGGCGACCCGCGGGTGCGACATGGTGATGTTGTTCTTGGCCCGGTAGCGGTCGATGAGCTTGTACTTCATCACCCAGTCGATCTCGGTGTCGATCCGGTCCAGCTCCTGGGTGCGGATGGCGTCGAGAGCGCGGCCCCACAGTTCGAGGACCTGCTCCACCGTGCCGGTGACGATGCCGCGGCGCTCGCAGAAGTCGACCGCCTTCTCGTAGTACTCCTGCTGCACTTCGAGGGCGGAGGCCTCGCGGCCGCTGGCCAGCCGCACCTTCCGCTGCCCGGTGGTGTCATGGCTGACCTCGCGGATGGCCCGGATCGGGTTCTCCAGCGTGAGGTCCCGCATGACCGTGCCCGCCTCGATCATGCGCAGCACGAGGTCGGTGGCGCCGACCTTCAGCAGCATGGTCGTCTCGGACATGTTGGAGTCGCCGACGATGACGTGCAGCCGGCGGTAGCGCTCGGCGTCGGCGTGCGGCTCGTCGCGGGTGTTGATGATCGGACGGGAACGGGTGGTCGCCGAGCTGACACCCTCCCAGATGTGCTCGGCGCGCTGGCTGACGCAGTAGACGGCGCCACGCGGCGTCTGCAGCACCTTGCCCGCGCCGCACAGCAGCTGGCGGGTGACGAGGAACGGAATGAGGATGTCCGCGAGCCGGGAGAACTCTCCGTGCCGGGCCACGAGGTAGTTCTCGTGGCAGCCGTAGGAGTTGCCCGCCGAGTCGGTGTTGTTCTTGAAGAGATAGACGTCGCCCGCGATTCCCTCCTCGTGCAGGCGGCGTTCGGCATCGACGAGCAGGCCTTCGAGAATCCGCTCGCCCGCCTTGTCGTGGGTGACCAGCTCGACCACGTTGTCGCACTCGGGAGTTGCGTATTCCGGGTGCGAGCCCACGTCGAGATAGAGACGGGCGCCGTTGCGCAGAAACACATTGCTGCTGCGGCCCCAGGAAACGACACGGCGGAAGAGGTACCGCGCCACCTCGTCAGGAGACAGTCGGCGCTGTCCCCTGAACGTGCACGTGACGCCATACTCGTTCTCCAGCCCGAAAATGCGGCGGTCCATGACTGAACATTACGCCTGATGCTCTGCTCTGAAACCGGGTTCGACAGCACCGTTTCGATCATTTTTCGGCGTGCGTCCACCGTCCGCTGTACGGGCGGGAACTGCGAGAACCCGGGAGGTGACCAGCAGAACGAGCAGGGCGGCGAGCCCGCCCGCCCCGGCGACACAGAACCCCGCGACGGTGCCGCTGCGCTCGACGGCGGGTCCCGCCGCGGCCGTTCCGAGGGCCGCGCCGACCCCGAACGTGGTGACCAGCCAGGAGAACGCCTCCGTGACCGTACCGCGCGGGGCGTGCCGGTCGACGACGACGAACGCGCAGGCCAGGGAGGGTGCAAGGAAGACGCCGGCCAGCGCGGCGAGCGCGGTCATGGCGGGTGCGCCGGGGACCAGCAGGAGCGGCAGATAACCGAGGGCGAGCAGGGCCACCAGCAGGCGCAGCCGCCGCTCGGGCGCGCCGGGCCACTGCCGGGACCCGTAGACCACGCCGCCGGCCAGCGCGCCGAAGCCCAGCGCGGACATCAGCAGGCCGTACACCAGGTCGCGGTCGCCGGTGCGGTCCGCGTAGGAGAGGGAAGCGACGGCGATCGAGCCGAGGGCGAGGCCGACGAAGAAGAACGCGCCGAGCAGCGCGAGCAGGCCGGGCGAGCGCAGCGCTCCGAGCCAGTGCGCCTCGCGCGGCGCGGAGCGCCAGGCCCGGGACGGCTCGGACACGACGACGGACAGGGCGCCGGCGACGCCGAGGGCGCTCAGGACCAGCAGCGCGGTCGCCTCCGACCAGGCGGCCACCACCAGGGTGACGAGCAGCGGGCCGACGGTGAACATCACCTCCTGCGCCACGGCGTCCAGTGCGTACGCGGTGTGCACCCGGTCCTCGCGCCCCAGCACACTCGGCCACAGGGCGCGCAGACCGCCCTCCAGCGGCGGTGTGCAGAACCCGGCGACGAGCATCGCGGCGTAGGCGCCGGGCAGCGGCTCCAGACCGACGACGGCGAACAGCACCATGCCGAGGGCGGAGGCCAGCGCGGCGGGCAGCATGACTCGCGGCTGGCCGTAGAGGTCCACGGCCCGGCCGAGAACCGGCTGTCCGACCGCGTTGGCCAGCCCGTATACGGCTGAGAGGGCGCCGGCGAGGGTGTAGCTGCCGCCCTCGGCGCGGGTGAAGAGCACGATGGCGACGGCGGCCACGGCGTTCGGCAGCCGGCCGACCAGCGTGCCGATGAGCAGCCGCGCCGCGTACCGGGTCCGTAGCAGCTCCGCGTAGCCCGCAGCCATCGCCCGCCCTCATCTCCTGCGCCTTGCGGCCTCGTTTTACGTATAACGTGCGGCGTTATACGTACCATGACGCCAGTCCGCCGGTCCACCGGGCGCGTGCGGCGGGCCGGTACGGACGGCTACGGCGGAGGTGCACGTGGGGAGCGCGAAGGGTTCCGGCGCGGTCGAGCCGAGGGGCTCGGGCGGCGCGCCCGACGCCCCGGGGACACCTGCCCGGCGCGCGCGGCGAGGCGACGCGGGACTGGAGGGGGCAGCCGACCAGGCAGGGTCCTCGCGGCCGACCAGCCGCGATGTCGCGCGGTGCGCGGGCGTGTCGCAGGCGACGGTCTCCCTCGTGCTCGGGGACAAGTGGCACGGCCGGGTGTCGGAGCGTACGGCCGAAGCGGTACGGGCGGCCGCGCACAAGCTCGGGTACCGCCCCAATCTCGCGGCGCGCCACCTGCGAATGGGCCGCACCCGGACCGCCCTGCTGGTGGTCCCGGCACTGACGAACGAGTTCTTCGCCCGCGTCCACACCGGCGCCTCCCGGGTCGCCGCCGAGCACGGCTTCGGTGTGGTGCTCTATCCGTCCCCGGAGGGCGTGGGGCCGGCGCGTGACCCCTTCGACTCGGCGCGCACGGCCCTGGACGGCGTCATCGCCTCCTCCATGGCGGCCGACGCGCTCGCGGCGATGCGCGGCGGCGAGCTGCCGCTGGTGATGCTGGACAGCGATCCGGCGGACACGGATGCCGCGGCCACCGTCAATCTCGACATCGCCGGCGGCATGCGGCGGATGACGGAGCATCTGCTCGGACTGGGCCACCGGCGTCTGGTGCACCTGGCGTCCGCGGTTGACTCGTGGACCTTCCGGATCCGGGCCCGCGCCGTCGCCGAGGCGCTCCGGGGCGTCCCCGATGCGGTGCTGCACACCGAGGCGACGGCGCTGGAGGTGGACCAGGCCCGGCGCGCGGCGGAGCGGGCGCTGTCCCGCCCCGGTCCGCGTCCCACGGCCCTGCTGTGCGACGACGACATCCTGGCGGCGGGCGCGTGCAAAGCGGTACGGCGGCTGGGCCTGCGGGTGCCGGAGGACGTGTCGGTGAGCGGTTTCGACGACCTGGCGCTGGCGACGGCGGTGGAGCCGGAGCTGACGACGGTGCGGCTGCCGGCCGAGGAGGTGGGGGCGCGGGGCATGGCGGCGCTGCTGGCCGTCCTCGACGGCCGCCCGGCGGAGAGTGAGGCGCTGCCGGTAGAGCTGGTGATCCGCGGCTCCACGGGCCCGCCGGCGTCATAGCCCGGCCCCGGCGGACACGCCGGCGCTGCGCTGGGGCGGGTGGGCGGGAACCACCGCGCCCCTGGCCGGGCGGGGCCGGTCAGGGGCGCGGAGAGGACAGGGGCTGGGCGGGAACCACCGCGCCCCTGGCCGGGCGGGGCCGGTCAGGGGCGCGGAGAGGACAGGCGGACTACTTGTCGGAGGCGGAACCCTCATCCGTTTCCTGGGCGGATTCCTCGGCGGGAGCGGAGGTCGACTCCTCCGGCGCCAGCAGGCGTGCCAGCTGACGCCCCACCACCCGCTTGAACTTGCGCTTCTGCGGCCGCGTACGGTCCAGGATCGCGACCTCCAGCTGTTCGGCGGAGAGCTGGCGCTCACCCCCGGCGTTGTCCCGGGACAGGGCCTGCACCGCGAGCTTGAGGGCCTCGGCGAGGGTCATCCCGTCGCGGTGCCGCTGGTCGAGGAAGCTGCTGATCTGCTCGGCATTGCCGCCGACCGCGACCGAGCCGTGCTCGTCCACGATCGAGCCATCGTGCGGCAGCCGGTAGATCTGGTCGTCCTCCGGGACGTCCCCGACCTCGGCGACCACGAGCTCGACCTCGTACGGCTTCTCGCCGACGCTGGAGAAGATCGTGCCCAGCGTCTGCGCATAGACATTGGCCAGGCCCCGCGCGGTGACGTCTTCCCGGTGATATGTGTAGCCGCGCAGATCGGCGTAGCGGACGCCACCGATCCGCAGGTTCTCGTACTCGTTGTACTTGCCCGCCGCCGCGAACGCGATGCGGTCGTAGATCTCGCTGAACTTGTGCAGCGCGCGGGACGGATTCTCGCCGACGAACACGATCCCGTCGGTGTACTGCAGCACGACCAGGCTCCGGCCGCGCGCGATGCCCTTGCGGGCGTACTCCGCGCGGTCGGCCATGGCCTGCTGGGGTGAGACGTAGAACGGCGTCGACACCGGCTATCCGTCCCTTTCTGTCAGTGACACATGCATCTTGCGCCCTCAGAGCAGCGCGGCGCGCGGGCCGTCGGGCTCCTCGAGCCGCCGCTCGTGAACGGCGCGGGCGATCTCGGAGGACTCGGCCTCCGTCAACTTCCGGAAGCCCTCGTCGGTGATGACCGTGACGAGCGGGTAGATACGGCGGGCGAGGTCCGGGCCGCCCGTCGCGGAGTCGTCGTCGGCGGCGTCGTACAGCGCCTGGACGACCAGGGTGACGGCCTGCCGCTCGGTCAGGTCCTCGCGGAAGAGCTTCTTCAGCGAGCCGCGCGCGAAGACCGAGCCCGAGCCGGTGGCCGCGTAACCGAGCTCCTCCGAGCGACCGCCGGTGACGTCGTAACTGAAGATCCGGCCCTTCTCGCGCTCCAGATCCCAGCCGGCGAAGAGCGGGACGACGGCCAGGCCCTGCAGGGCCATGCCGAGGTTGCCGCGGATCATCGTGGACAGCCGGTTCGCCTTGCCCTCCAGGGAGAGATGCTCGCCTTCGACCTTTTCGAAGTGCTCCAGCTCCAGCTGGAAGAGCTTGACCATCTCAACGGCCAGGCCCGCCGTGCCGGCGATGCCGACCGCGGAGTACTCATCGGCGGGGAAGACCTTCTCGATGTCGCGCTGCGCGATGATGTTGCCCATCGTCGCCCGCCGGTCACCGGCGAGCACGACGCCGCCGGGGAAGGTGGCCGCGACAATCGTCGTCCCGTGCGGGGCCTCGATCGCACCCTGGACAGGAGGCAGGGGCCGGTTCCCGGGAAGCAGTTCCGGCGAATGCTCCGACAGGAAGTCCATGAACGACGACGAGCCGGGCGTCAGGAAGGCTGCCGGCAGACGCCCGGTGCCCCGAGTGTTGGCTTCCACGCGATTCCTTCCATCAGATCTTGAAAATACTGCACGGACCTTACCCCTAGCCGGGAAAGTCATCCGTCCCGCACCCCCTCACAAGGGGCGCGGGACGGAGTGACCAGTTCTACTCGCCGCCCTTCTGCACGAAAGACCGGACGAAGTCCTCTGCGTTCTCCTCGAGGACGTCGTCGATCTCGTCCAGGACGGAGTCAACGTCGTCCGACAGCTTCTCGTGACGCTCCTTGAGGTCCTCGGAGGCCTGCGCGTCCTGCGCGGTCTCCTCGACCTCCTCGGTCGAGCGAGTCGCCTTCTGCTGTCCGCCGCCGGTGTCCTTGGTCGCCATATCCCTCACCCCGCTCGGTTCGACGTACAAGATCAGACCCTACAAGCCGGGTCCGACATCGGCCCCGCACTTCCTACAACGTCCGAACGTCATCACGATGATTCCCGCTCGGCACCGATTTCAGCCCCCGGAGAGCACTCGTACCAGGTCTTCCGCGGTACGGCACCGGTCCAGCAGCTCCTTGACGTGGTTACGAGTCCCGCGCAGCGGCTCCAGCGTGGGCACCCGCTGCAGGGAGTCACGGCCCGGGAGGTCGAAGATCACCGAGTCCCAGGACGCGGCGGCCACGTCGTCGGCGTACTGCTCCAGGCACCGCCCGCGGAAGTACGCGCGCGTGTCCTCAGGAGGCTGCGTCTGGGCCCTGCGGACCTCGTCCTCGTCCAGCAGCCGCCTCATCCGCCCCCGGGCCACCAGACGGTTGTACAGGCCCTTCTCGGACCGTACGTCGGCGTACTGCAGGTCGACCAGGTGCAGGCGGGCGGCGTCCCAGCCCAGGCTGTCACGGCGCCGGTAGCCCTCGAGCAGTTCCCGCTTGGCCACCCAGTCCAGCTCGCCGGACAGGCTCATCGGGTCCCTCTCGAGGCGGTTGAGCACGTCCTCCCACCTGCCGAGGACGTCCTTGGTCTGCTCGTCGGCGTCCGCGCCGAAGCGGTCCTCGACGTACTTGCGGGCCAGCTCGTAGTACTCCATCTGGAGCTGGACCGCGGTCAGTGTCCGGCCGCTGCGCAGGGTGATCAGTTGGCGCAGCGTCGGATCGTGGGAGACCTGGTGCAGCGTGCGGACCGGCTGGTCCACGGCCAGGTCCACCGCGATGAAGCCGTCCTCGATCATCGACAGCACCAGCGAGGTGGTGCCGAGCTTGAGGTAGGTGGAGATCTCGGAGAGGTTGGCGTCCCCGACGATCACATGCAGCCGGCGGTACTTCTCGGCGTCCGCGTGCGGCTCGTCCCGGGTGTTGATGATGGGGCGCTTGAGGGTGGTCTCCAGCCCCACCTCGACCTCGAAGTAGTCGGCGCGCTGGCTGAGCTGGAAGCCGTGCTCGTGGCCGTCCTGGCCGATGCCGACCCGGCCGGCGCCGGTGACCACCTGCCGGGAGACGAAGAAGGGCGTCAGGTGCCGCACGATGTCCGAGAACGGGGTCTCCCGCTTCATCAGGTAGTTCTCGTGCGTGCCGTAGGAGGCGCCCTTGTTGTCGGTGTTGTTCTTGTAGAGGTGGATGGGCTGGGCTCCGGGCAGCTGGGCGGCCCGCTCGGCCGCCTCGGCCATGATGCGCTCACCGGCCTTGTCCCAGAGCACCGCGTCGCGCGGATTGGTCACCTCGGGGGCGCTGTACTCCGGGTGCGCGTGGTCCACGTACAGCCGCGCACCATTGGTCAGGATGACATTGGCCAGGCCGATGTCCTCGTCGGTGAGCTGGCTGGCGTCCGCCGACTCGCGGGCGAGGTCGAAGCCGCGGGCGTCCCGCAGCGGGTTCTCCTCCTCGAAGTCCCAGCGGGCGCGGCGCGCCCGGTGCATCGCCGCCGCATAGGCATTGACGATCTGAGACGAGGTGAGCATGGCATTGGCGTTCGGGTGACCGGGGACGGAGATCCCGTACTCCGTCTCGATACCCATTACTCGCCGTACGGTCATGCGGCCCTCCTTGCCGGCGCCTGCCCCGTCCGGGGTGGACGCTCAAGTACCGCTCTTCTCCGATGCGTGTGCGGTGCCCGTCCCCGCACTGCGCGACTCGGCGGTATCGAAGAGCCTAGAACGCCTTTGCGGTGTGGGGGAGATCATTTTCGCTATTCCATACCACGGAAAGCACTCGGCTGCGGACGCCCCGTAGAGGGCACCCGCAGCCGGACTGCCTTTTACAGGTACTGACCGGTGTTTGCCACCGTGTCGATGGACCGACCGGTGTCTGCGCCCTGCTTTCCAGTGACAAGGGTGCGGATGAAGACAATCCGCTCGCCCTTCTTACCGGAGATCCTGGCCCAGTCGTCCGGGTTGGTCGTGTTCGGCAGGTCCTCGTTCTCCTTGAACTCGTCCACGCAGACGGCGAGCAGGTGGGAGACGCGCAGACCCTTCTGGTTGTGCTCGAGGAAGGCCTTGATGGCCATCTTCTTCGCCCGGTCGACGATGTTCTGGATCATCGCGCCGGAGTTGAAGTCCTTGAAGTACAGGACTTCCTTGTCGCCATTGGCGTACGTGACCTCCAGGAACCGATTCTCCTCGGATTCCGCGTACATCTGCTCGACGACCGACTGGATCATGCCGTCGACAGCGGCTTCGCGGGATCCGTTGTGCTCGGCGAGGTCGTCGGCGTGGAGAGGCAGGGACGGGGTGAGGTACTTGCCGAAGATGTCCCTCGCCGCCTCCGCGTCCGGACGCTCGATCTTGATCTTCACATCGAGGCGGCCAGGGCGGAGGATCGCAGGGTCGATCATGTCCTCACGGTTGGAGGCACCGATGACGATGACGTTCTCCAGGCCCTCCACACCATCGATCTCGGCGAGCAGCTGCGGAACGATGGTGTTCTCCACGTCCGAGCTGACCCCGGATCCACGGGTGCGGAACAGGGACTCCATCTCGTCGAAGAAGACGATGACGGGAGTGCCCTCGCTCGCCTTCTCCCGGGCACGCTGGAAGACCAGCCGGATGTGCCGCTCGGTCTCACCGACGTACTTGTTGAGGAGCTCCGGGCCCTTGATGTTGAGGAAGTAGCTCTTCCCCGCGGGCTGCCCGGTCACCTCGGCGACCTTCTTGGCAAGGGAGTTGGCGACGGCCTTGGCGATGAGCGTCTTGCCACAGCCGGGCGGGCCGTAGAGGAGCACGCCCTTGGGCGGCCGCAGTTCGTGCTCCTTGAAAAGGTCGGGGTAGAGGTACGGAAGCTCGACCGCGTCCCGGATCTGCTCGATCTGGGTGCCCAGACCGCCGATGCGGGAGTAGTCGATGTCCGGGACCTCTTCGAGGACCAGTTCCTCGACCTCGCTCTTCGGCACGACCTCGTAGACGTAGCCGGACCGGGGTTCGAGCAGCAGGGCGTCACCGGGCCGGATGGTCGCGTCCAGCAGCGGCTCGGCGAGCCGCACCACCCGTTCCTCATCGGTGTGCCCGAGCACCAGGGCGCGCTCGCCGTCCTCCAGGATCTCCTTGAGGGTGACGATCTCCCCGATGCGCTCGAACTCCATGGCCTCGACCACGTTCAGCGCCTCGTTGAGCATGACCTCCTGGCCCACCCTGAGGTCGTCTAGCTCGACGCTGGGGCTGACGTTCACCCGGAGCTTGCGGCCCCCGGTGAAGATGTCGGCCGTGCCGTCCTCGTTCGCCTGCAGGAAGACCCCGAAGCCGGCCGGCGGCTGCGCGAGCCGGTCGACCTCCTCCTTGAGGGCCACAATCTGGTCGCGGGCCTCACGGAGCGTGTTCGCGAGCCGCTCGTTCTGAGCGGACACTCCGGCCAGATTGGTCTGCAGCTCGACGATCCGCTCTTCGAGAATCCTCGTGTGACGCGGAGAGTCGGCGAGCTTGCGCCGCAGGACGGCGATCTCCTGCTCGAGATAGGCGATCTGGCCGGCAGGGTCATCGGACCCCCGACCCGGCCGGATGCCGCGGTTGATGTCGTCGTCGTGGGCTGCCACGGTCCTCACCTCCTCCAAGGGGAGCTGGACGCTTCCTGACCCTACCTGGGCAGGTGACGGTTGAAACCCCTAGATCACAAAGACGGTCGGGGTGTGTCCGATCTTCACCCTTGCGCACTCCCTCACGCCAGGGGAATACCCACCCAACAACATCGGAAAGCGACCGGTTGTATCGTCGAGACGGTCAACACCCGTCAGGGCTGGCTCCAATTGGCTCACGTACGCAGGAACGGCAGGCGAGATGACCGCACAGAACGAAGCCCTCGAAGTATGGATCGACCAGGATCTATGCACGGGTGACGGCATCTGCGCGCAATACGCCCCCGAGGTTTTCGAGCTGGACATCGACGGGCTGGCGTATGTGAAAAATGACCGGGATGAGCTGCTGGCGGAGCCGGGCGCCGCAACGCCCGTACCGCTCCCCCTGCTCAATGAGGTCATCGACTCCGCCAAGGAATGTCCGGGCGACTGCATCCATGTACGTCGCGTTTCGGACAACGTAGAGGTCTACGGCCCCAACGCTGAGTGACGGATCACACACTCCCCGGTACAGGCAGCGCGGTCAGGCCGAACTTCCCTTCGTGCCACTGCCACTTGACCTTGCGCTGCTTGTCCGGACAGCAGCGCGGCACCTTCTCGGACGAGTAGCCGAGCAGCGTCACGGAGATCGTACGGCCGCGTACGGCGAGGTCCATGACACTCAGCCCCTCCTTGGGATCGAGGAGGGTTTCCACCACCCGCGGGCCGTCGGCTGCCGCGTCGGCGGGGTGCGCCAGGACGTAGATGCCGCTGGGCGGGGTGCCGAATCCGGCGGTGCAGCGCACGACGGCCACCGTCTCGGCCCGGCCGTCGCCGTCCAGGTCCCCGGAGTCCTTGGCGATCACCCCCGGCTTCTCGGGGCCGCACTCGATGGGATAGTGCGCGGTGGCCGGATCCGGCCCTTCGGCGATCACGGATGGGGAAGCGGCGGGTGCCGGGGCTTCCGCAGTGGCCACCGAGGGCGTTGCGGTGGCGTGGGTGGGCTGCAGGAAGGCGGAGGCCCCGACCACGGCGGCCAGCGCGGCGGTGGTGGCGATCCAGTGCACCGGGCGGGTGCGGGTGTGGGGAAGCTCCGAGAGCTCCGGGTGGGGCGGGGGGACGGACGCAGAGCCGGCCGAAGGCTGCACGCGGGGTGCCTCCTGGGGGAGGGAAGCCGATGGGGGTGGCCAGCATGGTGCCACATGTCACACGTGGCGGGAACGACCGGGTGGGGCCCTTGGGAAAGCCGTGTCAAACGGCGCCGCCGCCGGCCTCCCGAGGGGAAGTCGGCGGCGGCGCCGGGCTGTTCGTCGTACGTGTCGTGACGCCGTGTACGGGTCGTGACGCCGTACGAGTCGTGTGCGGGGGGTACGGAGGGTCTCCCGCCGGGGTCAGGCGCGCTCGGCCGAGCCGCTGCCGCTGCGGGCACCACCCGGTCCTGAGTAGTCCTCGCCGTACGCGCCCTTGGCCGGGCGGCGTCGGCGCAGCGGCGGCTCGACGCCGTCGGCGAGCCGGCGGGCGGTGAGCAGGAAGCCGGTGTGGCCGATCATCCGGTGGTCGGGACGTACGGCCAGGCCCTCGACGTGCCAGGTGCGGACCAGGGTCTCCCAGGCGGTCGGCTCGTTGAACGTACCGTGCTCGCGGATCTCCTCGACGGTGCGCGCGAGCTGGGTTGTGGTGGCGACATACGCGCACAGGATGCCGCCGGGGACGAGGGCCTTGGACACGGCGTCCAGGCACTCCCAGGGGGCGAGCATGTCCAGGATGACGCGGTCGACGTCGGTGTCGGAGAGGTTGTCCTGGAGGTCACCGACAGTCAGCTGCCACGCCGGGTGGTCGCCGCCGAAGTAGCGGCGCACGTTCTGGGTGGCGATCTCCGCGAAGTCGGCCCGGCGCTCGTAGGAGTGCAGCATGCCCTGGTCCCCCACGGCCCGGAGCAGGAAGCAGCTGAGCGAGCCGGAGCCGACGCCGGCCTCGACGACGCGCGCGCCGGGGAAGATATCGGCCATGGCCAGGATCTGCCCCGCGTCCTTGGGGTAGACCACGGCTGCACCGCGGGGCATGGACAGGACGTAGTCGGGGAGCAGGGGGCGCAGCGCGAGGTAGGCGACGTTTCCCGTGGTCCGTACGACGCTGCCCTCGGGGCGCCCGATCAGCTCGTCGTGCGGGAAGGCTCCCTTGTGGGTGTGGAAGCTCTTTCCCGGCTCGAGCGTGAACGTGTAGTGGCGTCCCTTGGGGTCGGTCAGCTGGACCTGGTCCCCGACCTGGAAGGGCCCGCGACGGCGGGCGGCACCGGTCGGTTCGGACATGTGGACAGCGTACCCGGGCTCGCGCTGCCCGAAGGCCAGGGGAGTTCCGCCCAGCGCTCGGCTCGCCTCCGGACGGGAACTGAGCCGAGCCCAGCCCCTAGGACGGCGTCCGGGCCATGGCGGCGACGAATGCCCGCTCGACGTCCACCGTGGACAGCACGCCGTAGATCTCCCCGGTCTCCTCGACCACCAGGTACTCGCTGGTCGGGGTGGTCCGCAGAGTCTCCAGCAGGTCCTCACCGGCCAGCTCGGCGGAGACCCGCATGCCCGGCGTGAGCTCCTGGGCCAGACCGCTCACCTCGACCCAGGGGCGCCGGTGCTCCGGGATGCCCGCGATCGCCGCCTCCCGCACGACCGCCGTCGGCTCGCCCTGCCCATCGACCACGACCAGCGCCCGCGCCCCCGCCTCGTTGGCCCGGCGCAGCGCCTCGGACAGCGGTGTGTCGGACTGTACGGGTACGGCGCGCCGGGTGAGGATACGCGCCCGCAGCTCGGGGAGGCGCTCGCGCAGCCGGGCCATCCGCAGGCTGTTGCCCGCGCCGGTCCAGATGATCGCGGCCAGGATCGCGGCGAGCAGGGCGTCGGAGAGGGTGTCGAGGCCGCCGAGGTCCTCGGTCGGGTCGCCGAGGGCGCCGGTACGGGTGAGGAGCGGCAGCCCGACCAGCACGGTGACCGCGAGCGCGCGGCCGGTCCAGGCGGCGGCGATGGTGCCGGTCATCGCCTTACCGCTGAGCTTCCAGACCAGGGCGCGCAGCATCCGGCCGCCGTCGAGCGGCAGGCCGGGCAGCAGGTTGAAGGCGGCGACGAGCAGGTTGGACGTCATCAGGCCGGCGAGCAGCACGCCGGGCACGGTGCCGGGCTCGACCGCCAGCATGCCGAGGTAGAACAGGACCGCCAGAACGAGGGACAGCAAGGGGCCGACGAAGGCGAGGACGAACTCGCGGCCCGGGCTCTCGGACTCCTTCTCGATCTCGGACACTCCGCCGAAGAACTGCAGCTGGATCCGGCGCACCGGCAGCTTGAAGCGGAGGGCGGCCACCGTATGGGCCAGCTCGTGGACCAGGACCGAGGCGTAGAAGGCCACCGCGAAGAACAGGGAGACCAGATAGCGGGCGAAGCCCAGGTCCGGTAGCACGCGCTCCAGCTGACCGCCGAAGACCCAGGTGATGAGCGCGGCAACGAGGAACCAGCTGGGCGCCACATAGACCGGGACGCCGAAGACGCGGCCCATGAGGATGCCGCCGCCGATCCGACGGGGCCAGCCACCTCCCCCCGGTGAAGCCCCAGGGCGCTCCCCCTGCTGCGGCTTCCCGCTTTCGCCGCTGTCTTCCACGCTGTCCCCTCGTCCCCGTCAGGCCGTCTCATCCTCGGCGCGTGCACTCGTTGGTTGTGTGATGCCACGATCATGCAGTGCGTGGAGGTCCGGCGTCGATGGTATGCGGCGGGGTGTCAGTGACGGGCCGTAGGGTCGTACGTCATGGGAACCAGCACCGAAAAGGCCGATGCCGCCGGCCCTGCCCCCGGGCCGCCCTCGTCGCTGTCGCCGTCGCGTGCGGCCGACTTCATGACCTGCCCGTTGCTCTACCGGTTCCGGGTCATCGACCGGCTGCCGGAGAAGCCGAGCGAGGCGGCGACCCGCGGGACGCTGGTGCACGCGGTGCTGGAGCGGCTCTTTGACGACCCGGCGGTGGACCGTACGGCCGCTCGTGCCCGCTCCATGGTGGCGGGCGAGTGGGAGCGGCTGCTGGCGGCGAAGCCGGTGCTGGCCGAACTGTTCGCCGAGGAGAGCGGCGACGGGGAGGGCGGCGGCCCGGAGGCCGGCGCGGTCGCTGCGGAGCGGCTGGCGCGCTGGCTGACCACCGCGGAGCAGCTGATCGAGCGGTGGTTCACGCTGGAGGACCCGACGCGGCTGGAGCCCGCGGAGCGGGAGCTGTTCGTCGAGACCACACTGGAGTCCGGGCTCCAGCTGCGCGGGATCATCGACCGGGTGGATGTGGCGCCGACCGGTGAGGTGCGGATCGTCGACTACAAGACCGGCAAGGCGCCCCGGCCCGAGTACGCGGCGGACGCCCTGTTCCAGATGAAGTTCTACGCGCTGGTGCTGTGGCGGCTGCGCGGCGCCGTGCCACGCCGTCTGCAGCTGGTCTACCTCGGCAGCGGAGATGTGCTGACGTACGACCCGACGCAGGCCGATCTGCGGGCCGTGGAGCGCAAGCTGCTGGCGCTGTGGGAGGCGATCCGGCGGGCGACGCGGTCCGGGGACTGGCGGCCGCGGCCGAGCAAGCTGTGCGACTGGTGCGACCACCAGTCGTTCTGCCCGGAGTTCGGCGGCACTCCCCCGCCGTATCCCCTTCCGGTGATCCCCCTCCAGGGCAGAATGGGGCAGGACTGACGAAGGAGTTTTCTGTGGCGATACGCGTCCTCCTGGTCGACGACCAGCCCCTGCTGCGCACCGGCTTCCGGATGATCCTGGAAGCCGAGCCGGACCTCGCCGTGGTCGGCGAAGCCGGCGACGGGCAGCAGGCCCTGGACCAGGTGCGGGCGCTGCAGCCCGACGTGGTGCTGATGGACATCCGGATGCCCCGGATGGACGGGGTGGAGGCGACCCGGCAGATCACCGGCCCCGGCCGGGACGGACCGGCGAAGGTGCTGGTGCTGACCACCTTCGACCTGGACGAGTACGTGGTGGAGGCGCTGCGGGCGGGGGCCAGCGGCTTTCTGCTCAAGGACGCGCCGGCCACCGAACTGGTCCAGGCGATCCGGGTCGTCGCGGCCGGCGAGGCCATGCTCGCGCCCAGCGTCACCCGGCGGTTGCTCGACAAGTACGCGGGCAGGCTGCCGTCCGGTGAGGAGCCCGTGCCGGACAGCCTGCACACGCTGACGGACCGCGAGGTCGAGGTGCTCAAGCTGGTCGCCCGCGGGCTGTCGAACGCGGAGATCGCCGCGGATCTGTTCGTGAGCGAGACGACGGTCAAGACGCACGTCGGGCATGTGCTGACGAAGCTGAGCCTGCGGGACCGGGTGCAGGCGGCCGTCTACGCCTACGAGAGCGGACTGGTACGGCCCGGCGCGCAGTGAGCGCGCCGCGCCGCCCCGGTCCTCGGCTCAGTTCTCCTCGGAGCCCTTGCTGATCTCCCAGAAGCGGAACACCGTCGAGGGGTCGAGCGACCACTCGAGCCCGGCGACGTTCTCGCGGGCGGCCGCGTACTGCTTGCCCTGCCACAGCGGGATCATCGGCAGCTCGTCGGCGACGATGTTCTGCACTTCCTCGAACTTGGCCGCTGTCGCTGCCCGGTTGGCCTCGGACGCGGTCGTCGGTATCAGCTGCTTGACGATCCGGTTCGAGGTGTAGTTGTTGGACAGCACGTTGCCGTCTCCGAAGAACGGCGCGGTGAAGTTGTCCGGGTCGGGGTAGTCCGGCACCCATCCCTTGACGTAGACGCCGTACTTGCCGGCCGCGATGCCCTTCTCGTACTGCTCGATCGGGACGCTCTTGACCTCGGCGTCGAACAGGCCGCTCGCGTTCAGCTGCTTCGCAAGCTCCTCGAAGGCGGGCACGGTGCCGGGGCCGTAACGCACGGGGGTCGCCCACAGGGTGAGCTTCACCTTGTCCTTGATGCCGGCGCGGCGCAGCGCCGCCGCGGCCTTGTCCGGCTGCGGGTGGTCGCCGTAGCGATCGAAGAAGGCGGTGTTGTGGCCGGTGATGCCGGCCGGGATGATCGAGTACAGCGGCTTGGCGGTGTGCTTGTAGACATCCCGTACGAGCGCGCTGCGGTCGATGAGATACGCGATGGCCTTGCGCACCGCCGGCTTGCCGACCACCGGGTCCTTCATGTTGAAGACCAGGTGCTGGACCTCGGCGCTGCTGCCTTCGACGATCTCGACGCTCTTGCCGCTGGTGTCGTTGGTGGTGGCGGTCTGCAGGTCGGCGATGTCCTTCAACGCGAGGCCGCGGAAGGCGAAGTCCACGCTGCCGTCCTGCACAGCGCGCTTGAGGGCCTGCTGGTCGCCGCTGAAGAACTTCATCGTCATGCCGGAGTTCCGGACCTTGGCCGGGCCCTTGTAGCCCGGGTTGACGGAGAAGACCGCCTCTTCGTTCGGGTCGTAGGAGTCCAGTTTGTACACGCCCGAGCCGACGGCCTTCCCGTCGGTGCGCAGCTTGTTCAGCTTGTACTCGCGGTGGTCCACGATGGAGCCGGCGCCGGAGGCGATCTTCATGGGGAAGGTCGCGTCGGGGGTCTTGAGGTGGAAGACGACGGTCTTCTCGTCCGGGGTCTGAACGTCCTTGATCGACGTCAGCATCACGGCGGGGCCGAGGTCGTCGTTGATCTTCAAGGTGCGCCGGAAGGAGAAGGCGACATCTTCGGAGGTGAGGCTGTTGCCGTTGGAGAACTTCAGGCCGTCCTTGAGGACGCACCGGTAGACCTTGCTGTGGCTGTCGTCGAATCCGCAGCGCTGGGCCGCTTCGGGCTCCGGCGTCGTACCGCCCTTGGGGAAGCTCAGCAGCGACTGGAAGACGTTGTTGAACAGAAGCCAGGAGGCGGGGTCGTAGCCGGAGGCCGGATCGGTGGACACGATCTTGTCCGTCATCCCCATCACCACCGGCTCCCCGGTGCCGGCCGTATCGGCTTGGTCCGAGCCGCACCCGGCGAGCAGTCCGGCCGCGAGCCCTGCCCCTACCGGGGCGGCGAGCCACTGATGACGTTTCCTCACGTGCACGTTCCTCACACTCTTACTTGAGTTTGTTGCTGTCCTGCCGGGTCCTGCGGTGTCGTGACGATCCTGTCATTGCCTTCGCCCTGGGTGGCAATCAGGCGGAGGTTCCGTTTCCGAGCTCCCAGAGCTGCAACACGGACGAGGAGTTGAGCGCCCACTCCACACCGGTGACGCCGTCGCGGGCAGCAACGTACTGCTTGCCCTGCCACAGCGGCAGTACGGGGACGTCGTCGGCGACGATGTTCTGAGCCTTCTCGAAGCCCGCCGTGGCCGCGCTGCGTACGGCCTGCTGCCGGGTCTGCGGTATCAGCTGGGTGCGGATCGTGTCGTTGCGGTAGGGGGTGTTGAGGAAGTTGTCCTTGGCGAAGAACGGAGCGATGAAGTTGTCAGGGTCGGGGAAGTCCGGGAGCCAGCCCATGCCGTAGACCGAATACTTGCGGTCGAGCTGAGCCGCGCGGAAGTTCTTCCACGGCGCACCCTCGATCGATACATCGAACAGTCCGCTGCGGTTCAGCTGGGCCTGGAGCGTCTGGAACTCCTTGGGCGTGGCCGGGCCGTAGTGGTCGGTGGTGTACGAGAGCCTGAGCTTCACCGGGAGGCTGATGCCCGCCGAGCGCAGCGTCCTGCGCGCGGCCTCCTCATCCGGCTCGCCGTACTTGTTGAAGAACGAGTTGACGTGCGAGCCCACGCTGGCGGGGACGATCGAGTAGAGCGACTTGGCGGTGCGCGCGTACACATCGCGTACGAGTGCGTCCCGGTCGATGACCTGTGCCATGGCCTGCCGTACGGCCTTCTTGCCCGCGACCGGATCGTCGGTGTTGAAGGCCAGGTAGCGGATCTCCTGACCCGGCATCTCGACGACCTTGATGCTCTTGTCCGGGCTCCGCTCGAGCCGCGCGACCTGCTCGGGCGCCATGGTGCGGGTCATCAGGTCGATGTCGCCCTTCTTCAGGGCCCGCTCCATGGCCGCAGCGTCGGGCAGGAAGCGCATTTCCACCTTGTCGTTCTTCAGGGTCATCCCGCCCTGGTAGTGCGGGTTCTTGGTGAAGACGGTGGAGACGACGCGGTTGTTCTCGACCTGGGTCTTGAGGGTGTACGGGCCGGAACCGTCGACCTCGACGCCGTCGCGGAGGTGGTTGCGCTCGTAGACCTCGCTGTCGACGATGGCCGCGGCCGGGGTGGCGAGCTTGTGCGGGAAGGTCGCGTCCGGGCTCTTGAGGTGGAAGACGACCTGCCGGTCGGTGGGCGCCTCTACCGTGTCGATGTTGGACAGCAGCGACACCGGGCCGTTGGGGTCCTTGATGGCCAGCACCCGCTCGATCGAGAACTGCACGTCCTCGGCGGTGAGCGCGTGCCCGTTGGCGAAGGTCAGCCCCTTGCGCAGGGTGCAGCGGTACTGCTCGTTCTGCCGGTCGGTGAACCCGCAGTTGGTGGCGGCCTCCGGTACCGGATCGCCGCCGGAGCGGCGCAGCGCCAACAGGGTCTGGAAGGTGTTCCGCAGGATGTCCCAGGAGCCCATTTCGTAGGCCAGGGCGGGGTCGAAGGGGGCCGGGGCGTCCTTCGTCAGCACGATCTGGTCGGTGGTCCCCAGGACGATGGGGTCACCGCCGCTGCCGCCGTCGTCCGCGCCACCGCATGCGGCGAGCAGAGGAGCCAGCAGGCCCGCGAGGGCCGGCAGCACCACAGACTTGCGATTCATCGTCGGACGTCTCCTGCGAAGCGGTCTGCCCCGGGACCATCCCACGGTGGGTCTGCTGGTCCAGGGCTTGAGACAAAGTTCTCGCGAAGACATTAGTAGGCGGCACCAGGCTTACTGGAACACACGGAAGTTGATGCGATATCACGCCGAGATAACGCGACCCGACTGTTCGCTATTCGGACGCTGGGATGATTGACGCAGCGACTCATCAAATCGGACACAACGGTGCGTCAACCGGGAGCATGGAGCACCCACAAGCACCCCAAAGGCCCCTTGTCGATACCCGAAGAAGTGAGAAACGTCACGCATTCAACTGTGGAGCGGCGCAAGGATATTCACCGACGGGATTCGTCACGGAAAATGGGGGATCCGGTGCCCGGACCTCTCCCGAGAATGATCGGAAACACGCTGTGTAAACGCATCAGCGCGTTTCCGTGATGAGTTTCCGGAGGAACGGCAGATCGATTTCTTCAAGGGACCGGACGACCTCACGGCCCGGGGCGGGCTCAATCGGCACCACGGACGGGACCACCACCACCCGGCAGCCGGCGGCCTCCGCCGCCGCCACGCCGGTCGCCGTGTCCTCCACGACCGCGCACCGTGCCGGGTCGGCGCCCAGCCGGGTGGCGGCCAGCAGATACGGGTCCGGGTGCGGCTTGGTGCGCGCCACCTCGTCCCCGGCGAGGGTGAAGGTGAAGTTGTCCGGGCCGAGGGACTTCAGCACCCGGTCGATGATGCGGCGGTGCGAGGCGGACACCAGGGCGGTCGGCACCTCGTGCGCGGCCAGCTCGGCGAGCAGCCGGGCCGCACCGGGCATCAGCGGCACGCCGCGGTCGACGAGGTCCTCGAAGCGCTGGTTGATGAGCAGAGAGAGCTCGGGGAGGGTGATGTCGGCCCCGGTGGCCTGGATCAGGTAGGAGGCGCTGCGGGTCATGGGCCCGCCGACCACCACCTCGCGGTACTCGTCGGCGAGCTCATGGCCGAGTTCGGCGAAGATCTCGACCTCTGCCTCCCACCAGAAGCCCTCGGTGTCGACGAGAGTGCCGTCCATGTCGAGGAGCACGGCCTGCGGGGCCGATCTCTCGGCCGTTCGGGGGCCGAGTGCGGGGATGATACTGGTCATCCGTGCTCCTCTCGTCAGGTATGCCCCTCGAGGGACAAAGGGGCCGGCCGCTGTCCCAGGGCGGGACACCGACCGGCCGGTACCGGACCGACCATTGTACGACGATCACGTGACGGGATGGCTGCACACACGTGGGCCCGGCGGGTTCGCCGGGTTACCACACGTGCGGCGGCCCCGGTTCCCGGCGCCTGCGGGAGTTCCCCTGCCCCGCCCGAAACCGGGGCTTCCGCCCCAGCCCCCGGGCGCCGATGAGGCGCTGCCCCGGGCCACGGGAATGGGGGCACTCCCCCGGCTACGTCCCCAGCTGCCGCTGGAGGCGCCCCCAGGAGGTGCCCCCAAGGGCCCCCCGGGCCGCCCAGCCCGGGGGGATTACCGCAGGGAGAAGCCCCGGAACCGGGGCTTCGCGCCGGGGGTGCCCCCGGCGCGCGCTACCGCGCGTTGAAGTACTTCGCCTCCGGGTGGTGGATGACGATCGCGTCCGTGGACTGCTCGGGGTGGAGCTGGAACTCCTCCGACAGGCGCACACCGATCCGCTCCGGCCGCAGCAGCTCCGCGAGCTTCGCCCGGTCCTCCAGGTCGGGACAAGCGCCGTAACCGAGGGAGAAGCGCGCGCCGCGGTACTTCAGCGCGAACATGTCCTCGATCTCGGCGGGGTCCTCGCCCCCGAAGCCGAGCTCGGCCCGCACCCGCGCGTGCCAGTACTCGGCCAGCGCCTCGGCCAGCTGGACGGACAGGCCGTGCAGCTCCAGGTAGTCGCGGTAGGAGTCGCTGGCGAACAGCTCGGCCGTGGCCTCACCGATCTTCGAGCCGACCGTGACCACCTGCAGCCCGACGACATCGGTCTCGCCGGAGTCCTCCGGGCGGAAGAAGTCGGCCAGGCACAGCCGGCGGCCGCGCCGCTGGCGCGGGAAGGTGAAGCGGGTGCGCTCGCTGCGGTCCTCGTTCAGCAGGATCAGGTCATCGCCCTTGGACACGCAAGGGAAGTAGCCGTAGACCACGGCGGCTTCCAGCAGGTTCTCGGTGTGCAGCTGGTCCAGCCAGCCGCGCAGCCGGGGCCGGCCGTCGGTCTCCACGAGCTCCTCGTACGACGGACCGTCGCCGGTACGGGCCTGCTTCAGGCCCCACTGGCCCTTGAAGAGCGCGCCCTCGTCCAGCCACGAGGCGTAGTCCTTCAGCGGGATGCCCTTGACCACGCGGGTGCCCCAGAACGGCGGGGCGGGGATGGGGTTGTCGACGGCCACATCGGACCGTACGGCGCCCTCCTCCGGCTCCGGCTCGTCCACGACGGCCGTTGCCGCCTTGACCCGGCGCTGCTTGAGCTCGGGCAGGGTCGCGCCCGGCACACCCCGCTTGACCCCGATGAGCGCGTCCATCAGCCGCAGCCCCTCGAACGCGTCGCGCGCGTAGCGGACCTCGCCCTCGTAGATCTCGTGCAGGTCCTGCTCGACGTAGGCCCGGGTGAGCGCCGCGCCGCCGAGGATGACGGGGTAAGTGGCCGCCAGCCCGCGCTGGTTGAGCTCCTCCAGGTTCTCCTTCATGACCACGGTGGACTTCACCAGGAGCCCGGACATGCCGATGACGTCGGCCCTGTGCTCCTCCGCGGCGTCCAGGATCGCCGAGACCGGCTGCTTGATGCCCAGGTTCACCACGTTGTAGCCGTTGTTGGACAGGATGATGTCCACCAGATTCTTGCCGATGTCGTGCACATCGCCGCGCACCGTGGCCAGCACGATGGTGCCCTTGCCGGAGTCGTCGCTCTTCTCCATGTGCGGCTCGAGGTAGGCCACCGCGGTCTTCATCACCTCGGCCGACTGCAGGACGAACGGCAGCTGCATCTGCCCGGACCCGAACAGCTCACCGACGACCTTCATCCCTTCCAGGAGGGTGTCGTTGACGATGTCCAGGGCCGGACGGGACTGCAGGGCCTCGTCCAGGTCGGCCTCGAGCCCGTTGCGCTCGCCGTCGATGATCCGACGCTGCAGGCGCTCCTCCAGCGGCAGGGCGGCCAGCTCCTCGGCCTTGCCGGCCTTCATCGACTTGGTGTCGACGCCCTCGAACAGCTCGAGAAGCCGCTGCAGCGGGTCGTAACCTTCGCTGCGCCGGTCGTAGATCAGGTCCAGGGCGACCTTGACCTGCTCCTCCTCCAGCCGGGCGATCGGCAGGATCTTCGAGGCGTGCACGATCGCCGAGTCCAGTCCCGCCTTGACACACTCGTCGAGGAAGACGGAGTTGAGGACGATACGGGCCGCCGGGTTGAGGCCGAAGGAGATGTTCGACAGGCCCAGCGTCGTCTGCACCTCAGGATGGCGGCGCTTGAGCTCGCGGATCGCCTCGATGGTGTTGATGCCGTCCTTGCGGGACTCCTCCTGGCCGGTGCAGATGGTGAAGGTCAGACAGTCGACGATGATGTCCGACTCACGCACCCCGTAGTTGGTGGTGAGGTCGTCGATGAGCCGCTCGGCGACCGCGACCTTGTGCTCCGCCGTACGGGCCTGGCCCTCTTCGTCGATGGTGAGGGCGATGAGCGCCGCGCCGTGCTCCACCGCGAGCCGGGTGACCTTGGCGAACCGGGACTCAGGGCCGTCGCCGTCCTCGTAGTTCACCGAGTTGATCACCGCGCGGCCGCCCAGCTTCTCCAGTCCCGCCTGGATCACCGCGGGCTCGGTGGAGTCCAGCACGATGGGCAGGGTGGAGGCGGTGGCGAGCCGGCCGGCCAGCTCGTTCATGTCCGCCACGCCGTCCCGGCCGACGTAGTCCACGCACAGGTCCAGCATGTGCGCGCCCTCGCGGATCTGCTCCCGCGCCATCTCCACACAGTCGTCCCAACGGCCGGCCAGCATGGCCTCGCGGAACTTCTTCGACCCGTTGGCGTTGGTCCGTTCACCGATGGCGAGGTAGGAGGTGTCCTGACGGAACGGGACGGTCTGGTAGAGGGAGGCGGCACCCGGCTCCGGGCGCGGTTCGCGCCCGGTCGGGGCCAGCTCGCGGACGCGCTCGACGACCTGGCGCAGATGCTCCGGGGTGGTGCCGCAGCAGCCGCCCACGAGCGAGAGCCCGTACTCGCGCACGAACGTCTCGTGGGCGTCGGCCAGTTCGGCCGGAGTAAGCGGGTAGTGCGCGCCGTCCTTGCCCAGGACGGGCAGGCCCGCGTTGGGCATCGCGGAGATACGGGTACGGGCGTGCCGGGACAGGTAGCGCAGATGCTCGCTCATCTCCGCCGGGCCCGTGGCGCAGTTCAGTCCGATCATGTCGATGCCCAGCGGCTCCAGCGCCGTGAGCGCGGCGCCGATCTCCGAGCCCAGCAGCATCGTGCCGGTGGTCTCCACCGTCACCTGTACCAGCAGCGGCAGGTCCACTCCGGCCGCCTCGAGCGCTCGCCGGACACCGATGACCGACGCCTTGGTCTGCAGCAGGTCCTGGGTGGTCTCCACCAGCAGCGCGTCCGCGCCACCGGCGATCAGCCCCTCGGCGTTCTGCTGGTAGGCGTCCCGAATCGTGGAGTACGCGACATGGCCCAGGGTCGGCAGCTTGGTCCCCGGGCCGATCGACCCCAGCACCCATCGCTGCCGGCCGTCGGCGGCGAACTCGTCCGCGACCTCCCGGGCGATCCGCGCGCCCGCCTCCGACAACTCGAAGATCCGGTCCGCGATGTCGTATTCGCCGAGCGCGGCGTGGTTCGCACCGAAGGTGTTGGTCTCCACGCAGTCCACACCCGCGGCGAAGTACGCCTCGTGCACCGAGCGCACGATGTCCGGGCGGGTGATGTTGAGGATCTCGTTGCAGCCCTCCAGCTGCTGGAAGTCCTCCAGGGTCGGCTCCTGGGCCTGGAGCATGGTGCCCATGGCCCCGTCGGCCACCACGACCCGGGAGGCGAGTGCCTCACGGAGTCCGGAAGCCCGGTCGGTACCGGTGGTGGGGGTGGACGTAGCGGACGATGGCTCGTGCGAGGCCATGGAAAAGCTCCCTGGGATGCGACGGCTGTCGGCTATGCACCCTTCGATCTTGGTTTCAAGGGCGCACCCGGCCAGGGTAACCGCCAAGGCTCTCGGCGCTACGCACATTCCACGAGGCGGACGGGCCGGTGCCGAGTCCTCTGCCAACGGCGAGATCATGGGCAAGCTCTCATGCGGCTATGTCAAGGTCGGCATGGGCCGATAGTGTTCCGCATTGTCGAACTGCTTTGTAGGAGGGGTGCCCGATGGCCCGGACTATTCAGTCGCTCGAGCGGGCAGCGGCGATGCTGCGACTGCTGGCCGGGGGCGAGCGACGGCTCGGACTGTCTGACGTGGCCGCGGCCCTGGGCCTTGCCAAGGGAACCGCACACGGCATTCTGCGCACCCTCCAGCAGGAAGGCTTCGTCGAGCAGGACCTGGCCTCCGGCCGCTACCAGCTGGGGGCCGAGCTGCTCCGGTTGGGCAACAGCTATCTGGATGTGCACGAGCTGCGGGCCCGCGCCCTGGTGTGGACCGACGACCTGGCCCGCTCCAGTGGAGAGAGCGTCTACCTCGGCGTGTTGCACCAGCAGGGCGTACTGATCGTCCACCACGTCTTCCGGCCCGACGACAGCCGCCAGGTGCTCGAGGTCGGGGCCATGCAGCCCCTGCACAGCACAGCGCTGGGCAAGGTGCTGTCGGCGTACGACCCCGTGGCGCACACCGAGGCGGTGGAGGGTGCGCGCAAGGCGTTCACGGACCGTACGGTGACCGACCTCGCCGACTTCGAGACGATCCTCGACCTGACCCGGGCCCGCGGCTGGGCGGCCGATGTGGAGGAGACCTGGGAGGGCGTCGCTTCCGTGGCCGCCCCGATCCACGACCGCCGGCGCATGCCGGTGGGGGCGGTCTGTATCGCCGGCGCGGTGGAGCGGGTCTGCGAGGACGGCGAGCTGCGTCAGCACCTGGTCGCGGCGGTACGGGACTGTGCCCGCGCGGTCTCGCGGGACCTGGGTGCCGGGCGTTTCTGAGTCGTGCGCCGACTCCCCGCTGTCACGCTAGGACAACGGAACGATTTCTCCGTCACCGGACTCTTGACGCACCCCGACCGGTGAAGAAAACTGCCGTTCACCGGTCGGCAATGTCGAACACCTAACGACAATCTTCGATAGGGTGTGACACGCCAACGGACCGGTCACCGCCCTCACCGAGGGCAAGTGAGCGAGCCGAACGGCACGCCGGTGTCGTAGGCACCGAGACCGAGCGCGGTATGACGCAGGGTCGAAGAGCCTCGACGCCGGGTCCAAGAGCCCGGAGGCAAGCGAGCGTCAGCAGGCAGTCCAACGGGTGGGACTCCGTTGCCTGCCCTTCCCCTGGACCAAGGACAAGGAGTCGCGGGTGTCCACCTCCGACATCTTCATCGGCGAGACCATCGGTACCGCCGTACTCATCCTTCTCGGCGCCGGCGTGGTCGCCGCCGTTGTTCTCAAGCGTTCGAAGGCCTTCGGCTCCGGCTGGGTGGCCATCACCTTCGGGTGGGGCTTCGCCGTTCTCACCGGCGCGTACATCTCTGCCAATGTCTCCGGTGCACACCTGAACCCGGCCGTCACCCTGGGCCTTGCCATCGCCCACAAGACGCCCTGGAACACCGTTCCGGTCTACTTCGCCGGCGAGATGCTCGGTGCGATGATCGGCGCCACGCTGGCCTGGGTCGCCTACTACGGCCACTTCAAGGCTCACCTCACCGACCCCGAGATCATCAAGGCCGAGGAAGAGGCCGCGGGGCTGGTCGACCGTAAGACCGAGCCGGCCGCCGGCCCGGTGCTGGGCATCTTCTCCACCGGACCCGAGATCCGCAACGCCGCACAGAACCTCGCCACCGAGATCATCGGCACCGCGGTGCTCGTTCTGCTGATCCTCACCCTTGGCCTGACCAAGGGCCTGGGTCTGTCCGGCACGGGTGTGCTCATCGTGGCCCTCGTCGTCGTCGGTATCGGCCTCTCGCTCGGCGGTCCGACCGGCTACGCCATCAACCCGGCCCGTGACCTCGGCCCGCGCATCGTGCACGCCCTGCTGCCGATGCCGAACAAGGGCGGCTCCGACTGGGGCTACGCCTGGATCCCGGTCGTCGGCCCGCTGATCGGTGGCGCCCTCGCCGCCGGTCTCTACAACGTGGCCTTCGTCTGAGCACGGCCCCTCTCGCACCCATACTTCGTCAGGAGCACACCGTGACCGACGCGCACACCGCCGGCCCGTTCATCGCCGCCATCGACCAAGGCACCACCTCCAGCCGCTGCATTGTCTTCGACCGGGACGGCCGTATCGTCTCCGTCGACCAGAAGGAGCACGAGCAGATCTTCCCGAAGCCGGGCTGGGTCGAGCACAACGCCGCCGAGATCTGGACCAACGTCCAGGAAGTCGTCGCCGGCGCCCTCGACAAGGCCGGGATCACCAGAGCCGACCTCAAGGCGATCGGCATCACCAACCAGCGCGAGACCACCGTGCTGTGGGACAAGCACACCGGCGAGCCGGTGCACAACGCCATCGTCTGGCAGGACACCCGCACCGACGCCCTGTGCAAGGAGCTCGGCCGCAACGTCGGCCAGGACCGGTTCCGCCGTGAGACCGGCCTGCCGCTGGCCTCCTACTTCGCCGGACCGAAGGTCCGCTGGCTGCTCGACAACGTCGAGGGTCTGCGGGAGCGCGCGGAAGCGGGCGACATCCTCTTCGGCACGATGGACTCCTGGGTCATCTGGAACCTCACCGGTGGCACCGAGGGCGGCGTCCACGTCACCGACGTCACCAACGCCTCCCGCACCATGCTGATGAACCTGCACACCATGGAGTGGGACGAGAAGATCCTGTCCTCGATGGAGGTCCCGGCCGCCGTGCTGCCGGAGATCCGCTCCTCCGCCGAGGTGTACGGCACCGCCACGGGCGTGCTGGAGGGCGTGCCGGTCGCCTCCGCGCTCGGCGACCAGCAGGCGGCCCTGTTCGGCCAGACCTGTTTCGCCGAGGGCGAGGCCAAGTCCACCTACGGCACCGGCACGTTCCTGCTGATGAACACCGGTGCCAAGGTCATCAACTCCTACAGCGGCCTGCTGACCACGGTCGGCTACCGGATCGGCAACGACAAGGCGGTCTACGCCCTGGAGGGCTCGATCGCGGTCACCGGCTCGCTGGTGCAGTGGATGCGCGACCAGATGGGTCTGATCAGCACCGCCGCGGAGATCGAGACCCTGGCCAGCTCGGTCGAGGACAACGGCGGCGCGTACTTCGTCCCCGCCTTCTCCGGCCTGTTCGCCCCGTACTGGCGCTCCGACGCCCGCGGTGTGATCGCCGGCCTGACCCGCTATGTCACCAAGGCGCACATTGCCCGCGCCGTCCTCGAGGCGACCGCCTGGCAGACCCGCGAGATCGTCGACGCGATGAGCAAGGACTCGGGCGTGGACCTGACCGCGCTCAAGGTCGACGGCGGCATGACCTCCAACAACCTGCTGATGCAGACCCTCGCCGATGTCCTCGACGCACCGGTGGTGCGTCCGATGGTGGCCGAGACCACCTGCCTCGGCGCCGCCTACGCGGCCGGACTGGCCGTGGGCTTCTGGCCGGACACCGACGCGCTGCGTGCCAACTGGCGCCGCGCGGCCGAGTGGACGCCCGACATGGACGCGGACGTTCGCGACCGCGAGTACAAGCTCTGGCTCAAGGCCGTCGAGCGGACCATGGGCTGGATCGACGAGGAGCCCGTCGAAGACAAGTAAGGGCCTTCGTCGGAGACACCTAAGGAGCAGTAAACAGATGAGCACCCTGCAGAGCGTCCCGTCGCTCGGGACGCATCCGGCTGCCGGCCGGGCCCCCGGCCGCGCCGAGACCCGTGAGCGACTGTCCAAGGCGACGTACGACCTCCTGGTGATCGGCGGCGGAATCCTGGGCACTTCGGTGGCCTGGCATGCCGCGCAGTCGGGACTGCGGGTGGCAATGGTGGACGCCGGCGATTTCGCCGGCGCCACTTCCTCCGCCTCCTCCAAGCTCGCCCACGGCGGTCTGCGCTATCTGCAGACCGGCGCGGTCAAGCTGGTCGCGGAGAACCACCACGAGCGGCGGGTGCTGGCCAGGGATGTGGCCCCGCACCTGGTCAACCCGCTCACCTTCTACCTGCCGGTCTACAAGGGCGGCCCGCACGGCGCGGCAAAGCTCGGCGCGGGGGTCTTCGCCTACTCGATGCTGTCCGCCTTCGGCGACGGTGTCGGCCGGCTGATATCCCCGGCCAAGGCCAAGGCCGACAACCCCGGCCTGCGGACGGACAACCTCAAGGCGGTCGCGGTCTACGGCGACCACCAGATGAACGACTCGCGCGTGGCGATCATGACGGTGCGCGCCGCCGTCGAATCGGGCGCGGTCGTCCTCAACCACGCCGAGGTCACCGGCCTGCGCTTCACGCACGGGCGGGTGACGGGCGCGGAGCTCAAGGACCGGGTGGACGGCGCCGAGTTCGGGGTCAATGCCCGCCTGGTCATCAACGCGACCGGGCCGTGGGTGGACCACCTGCGCAAGCTGGAGGACAGGGGCGCGGACCCGAGCATCCGGCTCTCCAAGGGCGCGCACATCGTCCTCAAACGCAAGGCGCCGTGGCGGGCGGCGATGGCCACCCCGATCGACAAGTACCGCATCACCTTCGCCCTGCCGTGGGAGGACCAGCTGCTGCTGGGCACCACTGACGAGGTGTACGAGGGCGACCCTGCGGAGGTGCGTGCCACCGAGGCCGACATCCAGCAGATCCTGGACGAGGCCGCCATCTCGGTGCGGAACGAGCATCTGTCGCGCGATCTGATCACGTACGCCTTCGCGGGCCTGCGGGTGCTGCCCGGCGGCCCGGGCGGAGTCGAGTCGGCCAAGCGCGAGACGGTGGTCACCGAGGGCCGTGGCGGGATGCTTTCGGTGGCGGGCGGCAAGTGGACGACGTACCGCCACATCGGCCGGGTAGTGATGAACAAGCTCGCGCAGCTGCCCGGCGGGCCGCTGAACGAGGACATGGAGCCGCTGGCGCACCTGCCGAAGCGGGTGCCGCTGCCGGGCATCGCCAACCCCAACGCGGTCGCGCACCGGCTGCTGGTGGACCGGGAGCCGGGCGCGCGGATGGACCCGCTCACCGCCCGCCACCTGGCCACCCACTACGGTTCGCTGTCCTTCGACATCGCCCGCCTCGTCACCGAGGACCCGGCGCTGGGCGAGCGGATCCACCCCGACGGTCCGGAGATCTGGGCCCAGGTGGTGTACGCACGGGACCACGAGTGGGCCGAGACGGCCGATGACGTGCTGCGCCGTCGTACGACCCTGACGATCCGCGGTCTGGACACCGAAGAGGTCCGGGCCCGGGTCGAGGAGCTGCTGGCCGCCAAGGCCTGAGGCGCCCCGACATCGAGGGCGGGTGGGATCTCCTGTCACCCGCCCTCGGCGTCTGTACAAACCGTCCCGCTTCGGCCCTGTGTATTCCGGCCATTCTCGAGCAGCGGCGCGGAACTTCGCCCCCGGCGTGGTCCCATCGCGCCCCCACCGTGCGTACGCTGCGCGGGCGCGGCCGAGGAGCGACGGCAGCGCGCTGGCGTGCGAGCCGCCGTCGGGGAACGGCTGTACACAATGCCCTGGCGAGTCTTCAGGCGCTGCGGAGGGGGCTCGCGGGAAGCCGTAGGCTTGGGAAGGCACGCAACAAGAACGGCAGCCGGGGGCGGACCCAGAGGAGTCTCCCGGTCGGAAGGAGGCGCTGGGTGATCGAGCTCGAGGGGGTTCCCGAGCTGATCGACCCGGTCATGGTGGCCGCGTTCGAGGGCTGGAACGACGCCGGCGACGCCGCCTCTACCGCGGTCAAGCACTTGGACCGGGAGTGGAAGGGCGAGGTCTTCGCGGCGCTCGACGCCGAGGACTACTACGACTTCCAGGTCAATCGGCCGCAGGTGTTCATGGAGGACGGGGTACGGAAGATCACTTGGCCCACCACCCGGCTCTCGGTGGTCCGGGTGAGCGGGCCCAAGCCGCGCGACCTGGTGCTGGTGCGCGGTATCGAGCCGAGCATGCGCTGGCGCTCGTTCTGCAACGAGCTGCTGGGCTTCGCCCATGAGTTGGGCGTGGAGATGGTGGTCGTCCTGGGCGCGCTGCTGGGAGACACCCCGCACACCCGCCCGGTACCGGTCAGCGGCGTGACCTCCGACCCGGATCTGGCCCGGACGATGGACCTGGAGGAGACCCGCTACGAGGGTCCGACCGGCATCGTCGGCGTCCTGCAGGAGGCGTGCACGCACGCGGGCGTGCCGGCGGTCAGCCTGTGGGCGGCCGTGCCGCACTATGTGTCGCAGCCGCCGAACCCCAAGGCGACGCTCGCCCTGCTCAACCGCCTTGAGGACCTGCTGGACCTGCGCATCCCGCTGGGTGAGCTGCCGGAGGACGCCCGGGCGTGGCAGCTGGGCGTGGACCAGCTGGCGGCCGAGGACAGCGAGGTCGCCGAGTATGTGCAGACGCTGGAGGAAGCGCGCGATACCGCCGACCTGCCCGAGGCGTCGGGCGAGGCCATCGCGCGTGAATTCGAGCGCTATCTGCGGCGGCGTGACGGCTACGGCCAGGCGGGGCCCGGCCAGCCGGGTGGTCATGCGACGGAGGGCGGGGCGACGGCGGACGGCCGGGAGAGCGGCTCGTATCTGCGGGACACCTCCAGCGGGCGTACGCGGCCGCCGAAGCCCCCGGCCACCCAGGACGACGACGAGCCGGACACGGACTCCGCTGACTCGGACGACGAGAAGTGACCCGACTTAGCTGACGCCTCGTCAAATAGTGGGGTGCTCCCCTGCGGTGTGGAGGGGAGCACCCCTGAGTGTTGTGGTGCCTGGTTTACAGGGCTACGCCGAGGAGCGCGTCGACGGCGCGCGACACCAGGCCGGGCGCCCCCTCGTCCGTACCGCCGTGGGCCTGCTGGGCGGCGGCCCAGCGGTCGACGGCGGCAAGCGCCGCCGGGGAGTCGAGGTCGTTCGCAAGGGCCTCGCGAATCTCCTCGAGCAGGGCCTCGGCGGGCGGCCCGTCGGGACGGGAGACGGCGGAGCGCCAGCGGCCGAGGCGCTCGACGGCCTCGTCCAGCACGCTGTCGGTCCACTCCCAGTCGGAGCGGTAGTGGTGCGCCAGGAGCGCGAGCCGTATGGCCGCCGGGTCCACGCCCGCGCGGCGCAGCGCGGAGACGAAGACCAGGTTGCCCTTGGACTTGGACATCTTCTCGCCGTGCAGGGCGACCATGCCGGCGTGCACATAGGACTGCGCGAACGGGCGCTCGCCGGTGAGCACCTGAGCGTGCGAGGCGCCCATCTCATGGTGCGGAAAGGCGAGGTCGGAGCCGCCGCCCTGGACATCGAAGGCCATGCCGAGGTGATCGAGGGCGATGGCGACGCACTCGATGTGCCAGCCGGGCCGCCCGCGGCCGAGGCTGCCGCCGTCCCAGCTCGGCTCGCCCTCACGGGCGGCCATCCACAGGAGGGGGTCCAGCGGGTTCTTCTTGCCGGGGCGCTCCGGGTCGCCGCCGCGCTCGGCGAAGAGCCGGCGCATGGTGTCGGCGTCGAGCCGGGAGACCTGGCCGAAGTCCGGGTCGGACTCGACGGAGAAGTAGATGTCGCCGTCCAGCTCGTACGCGGCCCCGGCGTCCCGCAGCCGCTCGACGATCGGCACGATCCCGGGGATCGACTCGACGGCACCGATGTAGTGCTGGGGCGGGAGCATCCGCAGGGCGGTCATGTCCTCGCGGAACAGTGCCGTCTCGCGCTCGGCGAGTGCGGTCCAGTCCTGGCCGTCGCGCCGCGCCCGCTCCAGGAGCGGATCGTCGACGTCGGTAACGTTCTGGACGTAGTGAACCTGGCGCTTCGTGTCGAGCCACACGCGCTGAACGAGGTCGAACGCGTTGTAGGTCGCCGCGTGCCCCATGTGGGTGGCGTCGTACGGGGTGATCCCGCAGACGTAGATGCGGGCGACGGGACCGGGGTCGAGGGTGATCGGACCCCCGGTCGCCGTGTCGTGAATCCGGAGGTCGCGGCCACTGCCGGGCAGGGCGGGAACCTCAGAAGCGGGCCAGGCATACATGCCTTGAGCGTAACCGGGGGTGCGTTCCGGTTACGAACCGGATCGGCGGAGTTGACTGGACAGGCGGTCTTGCGGGATCGCCTCTGGCGTGGTTCCGCGTCTCCATCGCTCCGCGTTGGAGGTTCCCGCCCACCCGCCCCCGAAAAGGGGCAGGTGAACGGGGCCGCGCAAGGTCAGACCGGGGGCCAGGGGATGGCGGGCCAGTCGCCCGTCGGTTCGGGGTGTCGCCCGGTGCGCAGCAGTGCCGCGATCCGGGCCCGTACGGCGTCGACCTCAGCCGCCGTGATCAGCTCCCCCAGGCGGGTCGCGAGGCAGCCGCCGTCGGCCAGCTCGGCGTCGAGGGCCACCAGGGCGTCAAGGGCCCACTCGGGCAGCGGTTCCCCAGCCCACCCCCACAGCAGGGTGCGCAGCTTGTTCTCCGCGTTGAAGGTCACCCCGTGGTCGATGGCGTACAGCCGCCCGTCGACGGTCGGTAGCAGATGGCGGCCCTTGCGGTCGGCGTTGTTCATCACGGCGTCGAGCACGGCCAGCTGCCGCAGCCGCGGGTCGTCGGCGTGCACCAGCAGCGCAGTGCGCCCTTCCCCCACCGCAGCCAAGCCCACCGCCTTCCAGCCGGGGTCCGGCTCGTCGCTCTCGACAAGGGCCAGCAGCTCGACCGCGGGGTCGGACTCGACCCACAGCTGGCACATGCCCTGGCCGTACGGGCCGTCGCGCAGCACGGTCGGCGGGACCAGGTCCCATCCCGTGGCGCGGGACAGCACATACGCGGCCACCTCGCGCTGCGCCAGCGTGCCCTCGGGGAAGTCCCACAGCGGCCGCTCACCGGCGATCGGCTTGTAGACGCAGTCCGCCCGCTGCCCGTCCCGTTCGACGGTGCAGTAGAGCACCGCGTTCGACGCCTCCCGGATCCGCGCGCGGACGGTCAGCTCGCCGTGCGCGAGCAGGTCGTACAGCGCGGTCTGGCCATCGTCCGGAGCGGGCTGATCCGTTCTCCTGCCGTCGGCCTCGGCGCAGCAGGAGCCCGGCGTCACGCCCCCCTGCGGTATCCGTTCTGGCGCGGACATACGTGTCCCTCCGGGTCGAGCGGCAGGCTGCACAGCGGGCACGGCGGGCGTCCGGCGTTGACCACCTCGAGCGCCCGCTTGGCGAACGCCCGGGCCATCACCCCGGTGAGCCTGACCCTCAGCATCGGCGGACCGTGCTCGTCGTCCCGCAGCAGCCGCTCCTCGGCCTCCGCGAGGTCCTCTTCGGTCTCCGCTTCCAGTTCGACGAGCGCCTGCGCTTCGACGATCATGCGCTGCTCCTCGCCGTCCCAGGCCAGGGCCATGGTGCCGACCCGGAACTCCTCCTCCACAGGGACTTCGAGCGGCGCGGTGTCGGCGAGTTCGGAGGGGGCGACCGCGGGCACGGGAGCGCTGCCTCCGGTCCTGCGCACCACCTCGTCCAACAGCTCGTCGATGCGTTCGGCGAGCGCGGCTACCTGGGCCTTTTCCAGGGCGACGCTCGTGGTCCGGCCGCCTGCCGACGCCTGGAGGAAGAAGGTGCGCCGGCCCGGCAGCCCGACCGTACCGGCGATGAACCGGTCCGGAGGGTCGTAGAGGAACACCTGACGGGGCACGTCCTGCTCCCTTTGATCGGCTGCTAGTGATCGACTACGTGTGATCGTACGCAAGTCCGGCTGCACGGCCGCGGGCCTTCGGGCCACGGCACTCCACCCTACTGCGCGTGCCGATCACCGTGCGCCCGTGGCACCCCCCACGGCGGCATCCCCCTCGGCCGCCGGGAGCTTCGCGTCCGGTGCCAGCCCGCGGAAGTCGCCGGTGTCGCCGAGCCGGAGCAGGAAGGGACGCTGCGGGGTGTAGCGGACGGCGGTGACCGAGCAGGGCTCGACGGAGATCCGCTGGAAGAGGTCGAGGTGGAGCCCGAGGGCGTCGGCGACGACCGACTTGATGATGTCGCCGTGTGAGCACATCAGATAGACGGCGTCGGCGCCGTACTCGGCCTCGATCCGGGCGTTCCAGTCGCGCACCGCGTCGACGGCGCGCATCTGCATGGCCCGTACGGTCTCGCCGTGCGCCCCCGGGAACTCGGCGGCGGAGGGATAGCGCTGGACGGTGTCCCACAGCGGCTCGTCGGCGAGTTCCTTGAGCTTGCGGCCGGTCCAGTCGCCGTAGCGGCACTCGCCGATCCGCTCGTCGGTGTGCAGCGGCAGTCCGGGGCGGGTCTCAACCAGCGGGCCCAGCGTCTCGCGGCAGCGTTGCAGAGGGCTGGTGACGGCGGCGGCCAGCGGCAGGTCGGCCAGCCGCCCGGGCAGCGCGGCCGCCTGTGCGGCGCCGCGCTCATCGAGGGTGACCCCGGGAGTCCATCCCGCGAGGACCCCCGCGGTGTTGGCGGTGGAGCGGCCGTGCCGGAGCAGGATCAACGTGGGCATGCCCGCAACCCTACGGCTTCGCGGCGCCCACATCTCCCGATGCATGTCTGCCGGAGGCCGGGAAGAATTCCCCGCGTGATTGTGGACTGTGGCATCTACCGGGACGGGCGCCGCATCGAGGGCCCGGCCGACTTCTCCGACGCGCTGGATGCGGCCCGCGCCGCCGGGGACTCCTTTCTGTGGATCGGTCTGTACGAGCCCACCGAGGACGAGTTCGATCTCGTCAGCAGTGAGTTCGCTCTGCATCCGCTCGCCGTCGAGGACGCGTTGAAGGCCCACCAGCGGCCCAAGCTGGAGGTCTACGACGACTCGCTGTTCCTGGTCCTCAAGCCGGTGATTTACGAGGAGAAGGGTGGCAGGGTCAGCACGGGCGAGCTGTCGGTGTTCGTCGGCGACTCCTTCGTGGTGACCGTGCGGCACGGCGAGGGCGCCCCGCTGACGGCGGTGCGGCGGCGCCTGGAGGAGGACCCCGAGGTGCTCCGGCACGGCCCGACCGCGGTGATGTACGCGGTGAGCGACGAGGTCGTCGACCACTACATCGACGTGGCGGCCGAGCTGCAGGTCGACCTGGACGAGCTGGAGGCGGAGGTGTTCGCCCCGGACGGCGGCGACGCGAAGCACACCGCGGCCGGGATCTACGCCTTCAAACGCCAGGTCCTGGAGTTCCGCCGGGCCACCGTCCCGCTCGCCGAGCCGATGGAGCGTCTTGCGAGCTCTCCGGTGCCGTTCGTGGAGCAGGGCTCGCGGCCGTTCTTCCGGGACGTGAGCGACCATCTGACCCGCGCGAACGAGTACGTGGAGGGCCTGGACCGGCTGCTGTCGGACATCCTGTCCGCGCACCTGGCCCAGATGGGCGTACGGCAGAACGACGACATGCGGAAGATCTCGGCGTGGGCGGCGATGGCCGCGGTGCCCACGATGGTCGCCGGGATCTACGGCATGAACTTCCAGCACATGCCGGAGCTGAAGACGGTGTGGGGCTATCCGGTGGTGCTGATCGTGATGGCGGCCGCGGTCCTGGCGCTGCACCGCCTGTTCAAGCGCCGCGGCTGGCTGTAGGGGGAGGCGGCCGGGGCTGTTCGGACGCGCCGGGGGCCTGTCAGGCGAACTCGGGGGCTGCCTGCGCGGGATCGCCCAGGGCGTTGCGCCGCTCCGGCATGGTCAGGGTGACCATCCGGCGCCAGCCGATCAGCCGCTCGTACAGGTACGCCGCGTGGATGCCGGCCGCCAGCACCGCCCGCTTCAGCGCCGGCCAGCCCAGGATGCGGCCCATGTGCGCCATCACGGCGAGGCTGACGTCGCGGTAGAGGCGGATCTCTGCCAGCGCGCTCTCCCGCAGCAGGGTCTGGATCGTCCGGCCGTGCCCCGCCGCGGCAAGCCGCAGCAGCTCCTCATGGCAGTACGCGAGGTGGTTGTCCTCGTCGGCCGAGATCATGTTGACGGCGCGTCCGACGTCGGGGTGGTCGGCGAAGTGCTTACGCAGCAACTGCATCTGCTCGGAGGCGCGCTGTTCGGTGACCCGGCTGTGGGCCAGGTACGCGATGATGTCCCGCTCCGTCAGCGGCTCGTCGCGGCGCAGCTTCTCGTGGGCGAGGCCGATGCCCTGCCGCTCGAGCAGCACCGTGTAGTCGGTTTCCTCGGGTACCGCGCACGGCTCCAGACCACGCTTGCGCAGCAGGGCCGTGAAGATCCGGCCGTGCTTGTCCTCGTCGGCGCCGTGCCGGACGATCTTGGGGCTCAACTCCCGCTGGGACTGTGGCACGAGCGCCGCGATCCGGCCGTTCTCCCACCCGCCCTGGGCCTCGCCGCTCGCGGCGATGGAGCAGAACAGCCGGAAGGACTCGTCGTTGTCGAAGATTTCCTGGAACAGGCTCCGGGCCGAGAGCATGACTGCCTCCTCCGTACGGACGTCGCAATGGGAAAGTCAAGTACGCCTGAAGGGGGCGGGCAAACGGTGGGCACGCCCCGCTGGGCCGAATGACGGAGCGCAGGCTGGCGGCGGGCGCGTAACCCCCTGGGGGCGCGCCGCGTTGTGTTCCGTGACGGCCGTGGCGGGGAAGACCCCCGAGCCCCCACCACGGCCGCAGAAGAGCTTGGTGGCCCGGCTCGATTCGGGCTCCCTGGGGTTACCCCCAGCGTTGGCTGGGGGAATTCGGCACCGGCTCGCCCGAGACTGCTGATGTCAGCGGGTCGCTCGCCTCTCCTTCTCCAATCCGCCGCCCTGGGTAGGGTGAACTCCGAGTCTGGAGGGGGTTGTGAGACCGGTGGGCAAGTTCAGCAGGGCGAGGGCGGCGCGACGCAGCCCGGCGCCGCGGCACGTGGGTCCCGCGGGCTCGGACTGGTCCCCGTACGAACGCCTCGAAGACGCAGTGCGCGCGTACTTTCTGCACGCGGATGTGGCGCTGAACGAGATCGGCGGCATGCTGGGGCGGCACCGGGTGCGGGGCTTCACGCTGGAGCGGGTCGTGGACCTGACCGAGACGGGTGCGTCGCTGTGGCAGGAGGCCGCGGTCTGCGACGGGCGGCGGCTGATCCTGTGGCACAGCGAGGAATTGGCGGACGAGGACGCGTCGGGCACGAGGATCCTCGACTCTTCGGTGCAGGTCCTGCCGCTGGCGTCGATCCGGCATGTGGGCATGCGCACGCTGGTGGGCCGGGACGCGTCGGGGCGGCGGGTGGACCGGGGTGTGCATCTGGTGGTGGCGACCGGCACGCCCCATGAGCTGAGTCCGGTGCCGGGAGGCGACCCGGACGCGCCGCTGACCGCGGCCAGGTTCCGGCCGGAGGCGTTCCGCTTCAGCAAGTCGCTGGACGACGGCGGGGCGGGGCAGGTGGCGCGGCTGGTCGCCTTCGGGCGGCTGCTGGGGCAATTGGTACCGGGCTGACGGGCGGCGCGGCCCCGGCCGGAGCCGGGGCGCCCGCCGTTCGGGTCCGGGCTCAGGCGAGGCCGGCGCGCTCCAGGGCCTCAACACCCGTGCGCAGCGCGGTGATGCGCTCCTCGAGAGTGAAGCCGCCCGGGGCGAGCGACAGGGTGGTTACCCCGGCCTCGGCGTAGGCCTGCATACGGTCGGCGATGCGCTCGACGGGCCCGAGCAGGGTGGTGGAGTCGATCAGGTCGCGGGGAACGGCCGCGGCAGCGCCGTCCTTGTCACCGGAGAGGTACTTCTCCTGGATCTCCGCGGCTTCCTTCTCGTACCCCATGCGCTGCGCGAGCTTGTTGTAGAAGTTCTGCCTGGCGCTGCCCATGCCGCCCACGTACAGCGCCGTGTACGGGCGGAAGAGGTCGGCGAGGGAGTCCACGTCGTCGCCGATCGCGAGCGGGACGGTGGGCACCAGGTCAAAGCCGTCGAGGTCCTTGCCGATCTTCCGCCGCCCCGCGCGGAGGGCACCGAGCGTGGTCTCCTCGGCGTGCTCGGGGGCGAAGAAGACGACCAGCGCGCCGTCGGCGATCTCGCCGGTCTGCTCGAGGTTCTTCGGGCCGATCGCGGCGATGTAGAGCGGGATGCGCTCGCGCACGGGGTGGACGGTGAGCTTGATCGGCTTGCCGGGGCCGCCGGGCAGCGGCAGCGTCCAGTGCTCTCCCTGGTGAGTGAGGCGCTCGCGGCTCATCGCCTTGCGGACGATCTCGACGTACTCGCGGGTGCGGGCGAGGGGCTTGTCGAACTTCACGCCGTACCAGCCCTCGGAGACCTGCGGGCCCGACACGCCGAGGCCGAGACGGAAACGGCCGCCGGAGAGCGAGTCGAGAGTGGCCGCCGTCATCGCGGTCATCGCGGGGGTACGGGCGGGGATCTGGAAGATGGCGGAGCCGACGTCGATGCGCTCGGTCTGGGCCGCGACCCAGGACAGGACGGTGGGGGCGTCCGAACCGTAGGCCTCGGCGGCCCAGCACACGGCATAGCCCAGCTTGTCGGCCTCGCGGGCGACCGCGAGGTTGTCGGCGTCCATTCCGGCACCCCAGTAACCGAGGTTGATACCGAGCTGCATGGCGCTCCCTTTACTGGTCAGTAATGTGGTGTTGGTCGGACTCTAGCGTCCAGGGCCCGGGTCCGTCAGTGCCGGAGCGCGGCAGCCGCTGAGGCCCATTGTCCACAGGCCGCCGCTCGCGGGCGCTCGGCCAGTAATCTCAGCGGTCATGGAGCAGAGGCACCTGGGTCGTACCGGCCTTCGCGTATCGCGGATCGGGCTCGGCACCCTGACGTGGGGTCGGGACACCGACGAGCACGACGCCGCCGATCAGTTGAAGGCGTTCTGGGAATCCGGCGGAACGCTGGTGGACACCGCCGATGTGTACGCGGACGGCGGGGCCGAGTACCTCCTCGGGCAGCTCCTCGAGGACCTGGTGCCGCGCCGGGACCTGGTCATCGCGACGAAGGCGGGCAGCGTCCCGGATCCCGACCGTCGCTTCGACTGCTCCCGCGGGCATCTGCTGGCGGCGCTCGACGCCTCGCTGGAGCGGCTCGGAACGGATTACGTCGATCTATGGCAGATACACGCCTTCGACCCGGTGACGCCGCTCGAGGAGTCGCTGCAGGCGCTCGACATCGCGGTCAGCAGCGGGCGCGCCCGGTACGTGGGGGTGTCCAACTTCTGCGGCTGGCAGCTGGCCAAGGCCGCCACCTGGCAGCTCGCCGCGCCCGGCGCGCACACCCGGCTGGCGAGCACGCAGATGGAGTACTCCCTGCTGCAGCGCGGCGTGGAACGGGAGGTGCTGCCCGCCGCGCTGGACCTGCAGGTTGGGCTGCTGCCGTCGTCACCGCTGGGCCGTGGGGTGCTGACAGGCAAGTACCGGCACAGCACGCCGTCCGATTCGCGGGCCGCGTCGCCGAATCTGTCGGCCTTCGTCGCCCCGTACCTGGACGATACGGCCGGCCGCATCGTGGACGCCGTCGCCACGGCTGCGGACGGACTGGTGACCACCCCGTTGAACGTGGCGCTCGCATGGGTACGGGACAGACCCGGGGTGGCCGCCCCGATCGTCGGCGCGCGTACCGCGCAGCAGCTCAGGGCGGCGTTGTCAGTGGAGGCGCTTAGTCTTCCCGACGAGATCTGCCAGGCGCTCGACGATGTGTCGGCGCCCGTGCATCGCTATCCCGACCAGGACTGGAGCACGCTGTGAGCACGGACCGCCTCTCCGGCGAGCCCGCTGACCCGTCGGCGCCGGAGGCCGCCGCCCCGACCGATGCACCGGCAGCGCCCGACCCCGTGGACGAGCACGGCGCCGCACCGGCTGATGCGGCCGGAGGTGGCGAGGACCAGCGGCCCGAGGCCGTGGATGAGCACGGCTCCAAGCCGGATGCTCCCGCCGGGAGCGCGGGCGGGAGCGGCGCCCGGGACGGCGACTCCGGCGAGGGACCGGGTACTTCCGGGGGCGGTGAGGACGACGGCGGTTCGGAGGAGGGCCAGGAGCGCAAGGCGCGTCGGCGGCTGTCGGCCGAGGAGGCCGCGGAGGTGGGGTCAGGGCTCGGCGGTCAGGCCGCGGAGCTGCTGGCGGCTGTACGGGCCGTCGAGAGCGGTGAAAAGCCCGCGGCGTCCTTCTACTCCGCCCCACCGTCCCGGGACCGTCGCCCCGAAGGGCCCCGGGCCGAAGCCACGCCGGGCGCCCGCGCCGGAACGCCCGGCGCCGACACCGCAGGCGCGACGCCCGGAACGCCCGGCGCCGACACCGCAGGCGCGACGCCCGGAACGCCCGGCGCCGACACCGCAGGCGCGACGCCCGGAACGCCCGGCGCCGACACCGCAGGCGCGACGCCCGGAACGCCCGGCGGCGACACCGCAGGCGCGACGCCCGGAACGCCGGGCGGCGCCGCGGTGCCCTCGGGCACGAGGGCGGCAGCTCCCGGTGGCGACCGGACGGCACCCGCCCCCGGCGCTCAGGCGAGTCCGGCGCCCGAGGCCGCGGGGATGCACGCGGCCGGCGCCGCAGGCGTCCCGCAGGCCGACCTCGACGCCATTGGCCGCGTGCTCGCCGACGGTGGCGCGCCAGCCGCGCTCGCTCCCCGGGTCGCCGCGGCGCTCGGCGAGCGGGCCGCGGAGGCGCTGCGCGAGGACCCCTGGCAGTTGCTCACCGTTCCGGGCGTACGGCCGGAGCAGGCGGACGGTTTCGCCCGCGCCCTGCTGGGGCCCGAATGCGGTCCCGGCGACGAGAGACGGGCCCAGGCCCTCATCCGCTGGCTGCTGGAGCGCGCCGCGCTCGAAGGGCACACGGCCCTGGAGCCCTCGGCCCTGAGCGCCGCTCTCGCGCAGCGGTCGGTGCCGGAGCCGGATCAGGCGATCCACACCGCCATCGCGGACGGCGGGGTCCTGGTGTTCCAGGACGCGCTCGAGAGCGGGCGCGGCGTCGGGGAGTCCGAGGACGAAGAGCCGCCGGTCCGCATACTGCTGGGCCTCGACCGCTACGCCCTGGCCGAGGAGAGCCTCGCGGACGGTCTCGCCCGGCTTCTCAGCACCTTCGTGCCCGAGAGTGACGACGGCTGCCGTGCCTGGGAGGGCGCCGCCGCGGACGCACCGTCGCCGTCCGCCGCCGAGCTGATCCGTACCGCCGCGAGCAGCGGCCTGGTAGCACACACCGGGGCTGAGGCGGCCCGTGCCGAGCCCGCCGCGCTGGTCGCCGCCGCCCGCTCGCTGGGGCTGCGGGCGTACGCCGCCGCGCACAGCGAGGACGGCCGTCGACGGCTGGCCGAGCTGATCGGAGACGCCGCCGTGACCCTCGCCGGGTTGCTCGCCGGCCGCGAGGGCCCGGGGCGTGACGAGGAGGGCGGGCTGGCGCTTGACGTGCTCGCGGTGCTGGACGCCCCGCAACTCGATGTGGAGACCGCGGCGATGCTCGTCGAGTCCCTGCCGGACGGCACCCGGCTGGTGCTGAGCGGCGACCCGGGCGTGCTGTGGTCGGCCGGGCCGGGGCGGGTCTTCGCCGACGTCCTCGCCACCCGGGCCTGCCCGCAGATCGCCTCCCGCACCCCGGATCCGGGGCCGATCGGCGAACTGGTCTCGGGCATCGGGATCGGCGAGCTGAGCCCGGTGGAGGCCCCCGGCAAGGAGGTGGTGATCGTCCCGGTGCGCGACGCCGGTGAGGCGGTGCATCGCACCGTGCAACTGGTGGCCGACTCCGTGCCGCGGGCGATCGGGGTGCCCGCCGACCGTACGCAGGTGATCACCCCGGGGCACGGCGGCGCTGCCGGGACCCGCGCGCTGAACGCCGCCCTGAAGGAGCGGCTGAACCCCGGCCCCGGCCGGTTCGCCGGCTTCGATCCGGGCGACCGTGTCGTGTACGTCCCGGCGCCCGGCCGGACCCTGCCCGGCACGGTGGTCTCCGCGGACTCCGAGGGCCTGCACCTGGACAGCGCCGGTACGGCCGTGGTCGTACCGCGCGAGCGCGTCGGCGACACGGTTCGGCACGGCTGGGCGCTCACCGCGCACCAGGCGGCCGGTATGCGCTGGCCCGCGGCCGTGGTGGTGCTGCCCGGGGACGCGGCCCAGGCCCTGACCCGGGCCTGGGTGTACACCGCGTTCAGTCGCGGCGAGCGGCATCTGTCCGTGGTGCACGGCATGGATCAGGCGCTGCCCCGCGCCGTGGCCGAGGTACCGGTGCGGGAGCGTATGACCCGACTGCGCACGCTGCTGCAGACGCTGATGCCGCCGGCCGCGTAAGCGGCGGGGGTACTTCCACCCTGGCCGTCGCACCCTGGCCGTCGGCCAAGCCGGGAGTGCCGTCAGAGGCACCAGGAAGTGGCCCCCCAGCTCACCGCTGGGGGTGCGGCTTCACGACAGGTGCTCCCGGAACGGCAGGTGTTCACCGCTCCGCTTCGAGCACCTCCAGCTCGTCCTCGTCGTCCAATTCGTCGTCTACGTCTACGTCATCGTCCTGGTCGTCCAGCTCGTCGTCGAAGACGGCGCTGACGTCGAAGCGGCAGATGACCTGCTGCGGGTCGGCCTGGTCGAAGGGCGCGTTCAGCCACTCCCCTGGTTCGGACGGTTCGTCGGCGGCCGCCACCCACAGGGTGGAGTCCCCCTCCTCCAGCCCGAACTCCTGGTGGCGGGAGGCGATTTCGTCCGGTTCGTACTCGCCGAACAGGACTCCAAGCGCCGCGTGGACACTGCCGACCGCGCTGCCACCCTGTGCCCCGTCGTCCGGAGCCACATCCCGGTCAAGGTCGGCCACCCGCCCGGCCTGCGCGAGCAGCCGGTTCGGTTCGGCGACCGTATAGTCCCGGCGGATCAGCACGCTGAGCGCGCTCGGCTCCTCGGGCCCGGTATAGGCAGGCATGCTGCCGTCGCCGGGGATCTCGAAGGGGGTGACCTCGTCGTACGCCTCGTACAGCAGCTCGTCGTACTCCTCGGCCGCCGCGGCCAACGCATTGAACGCGGCGTACACGGCCGGATCGTCCTCTCCCGACCGGCGCTCGACCGCGTCGAGGTGGCGGTCCAGCGCGGCTTTCACCGCCTCGGCGGCGGCGCGTACCTCGGCAGCGGATGGCTGCGCAGCATCAGACATAGTGCAGACGCTATCCGTACCGGGGCACTGTCCGCACAATAGATGCGATGCCGGAATACGAATTTCGTGACGTGTACGTGCCGCGCGGGGTCTCTCGCTCGGCCACGACCCGTCTGCTGACGGACCATGCCGAGTACGGACACTGGGAGTTGGACCGATTGCGCCTGAATCCGGACGGCAGCCGCAGGGTGCGACTGCGCCGCCGGATCATTCGCCAGCTGCGCGCCACGTGGTGACGTGAGACGCACCACACAATGACAGCGGAGCGGGTCCCGCGACCGCAGGACCCGCTCCGTCGACCCTTCATACCACGGGGCTACACCCTGGATGCCGCCCGCGACCGCCGGTAGAGCAGGGCTCCACCGAGAACCAGCGCGGCGCCCGCCGGCAGGGCCACGCCCAGCATGCCGGAACCGGTCTCCGCGAGCTGGTCCCTGCCCGTGGGCTCGGTGACATGCTGCGGAGACACCGACGACCCCGGAAGCGTTCCCGGGTTGGCCGGAGTGTCCGGAGTGTCCGGGTTGCTCGGCTCCTGCGTGCCGGGGCTCGGCGGCGTCGACGGGCTCGGCGTGCCGGGGCTCGGCGGCGTCGACGGGCTCGGCGGCGTCGACGGAGTGGCCGAGCCACCGTTCCCGCAGCTGTTGCCCATGGCGGGGTTCACACCGCCGACACCCGTGACGTTGTTTCCGCAGGCATTCACCGGAACATCGACCGGAACCTGGACCGAGTTGCCGGAGCCGACCCCCGGCGAGTCGCTGCTGGAGCCCCTGGCGCTCGATGACGAGCCGCCGGTTCCGCCGCCCGACGCATTGCCGCACCGGTTGCCAACGGCCGGGTTCAGCACGCCGACGATGTTGACGGTGTTGCCGCACAGATTGACCGGCACATGCACCGGGACCTGGACCGTGTTTCCGGACACAACGCCCGGAGAGTTCTGCGAAATTCCATCCGCGTCCGCGTTCGCGTACGCATAGCCACCGGTGAGGGCGAGCATGCCGCTCGCCGCCGCAACCGTGATCAGGCTCTTTCTCGCGACCTGTCGCATAGGTTCGCTCCCCTGCTGCCTCTTGCCTTCGAAATGCTCTCGGGCGGACTGCCCGCTCGCTCAGTCCCAAGCGCCCCGGAGCGCATTTCCTGCGCTCCGGGGCCACCTGGGGTCAAACCTCATGAGATTGAGGAAACGGCGTCAGCTGTTGACGCACTGGTTGCCGAAGGTGGGGTTCAGCAGCCCGATCACGGAGACCGTGTTGCTGCAGAGGTTCACCGGCACGTGCACAGGCGCCTGAATGGTGTTGCCCGACACAACACCCGGGGAGTGCAGCGCAGCACCCTGGGCGCCGGCGTCAGCAACAGCCACACCTGCGCCGGCGAGCACGAGTCCACCGGTGGCAGCCGCAGCAGCGACGACCTTCTTGATCATTCTTCCTCCTTGTTGGCAATGCCGCCTCAGCCGAGGCCGCACAGCCAGTAACGAGGAGGGGAGTACCGGGCTACGGCTTTAAAACATCCATTCACTCTTTCTGGCTACAAACGCATGAAGAGCGGGTCAACGGAGTGTCGTTTCAACGTTGTGCGGATATGCAGTGCGCACGCGGCACACGTCGTGGGCGCACATCGTGCTCAGCACTGGTCCAGGAAGCGATCGAGCACCCGTACGCCGAACTTCAGTCCGTCCACCGGAACCCGCTCGTCCACCCCGTGGAACATGCCCGCGAAGTCCAGCTCCGGCGGCAGCTTCAGGGGCGCGAAGCCGAAGCAGCGGATGCCCAGGTCGTCGAAGGACTTGGCGTCCGTACCGCCGGAGAGGCAGTACGGTACGGCACGCGCCATCGGGTCCTCCGCCCGCAGCGCGGACTGCATGGCTTCCACCAGCGCGCCGTCGAAGCTGGTCTCCAGCGCCTTGTCGGCGTGTACGTCCTCGCGCTTCACCCGCGGCCCGAGGATCCGGTCGAGGTCGGCGAGGAACTCCTCCTCGTACCCCGGCAGGAAACGGCCGTCGACGTGGGCGGTGGCCTGTCCCGGGATCACATTCACCTTGTAGCCGGCGCCGAGCATGGTGGGGGCGGCGGTGTTGCGCAGCGTCGCACCGATGATCTTCGCGATGCCGCCGAGCTTGGCGAGCGTCGCCTCCATGTCCTCCGGGTCCAGCGGGGTGCCCAGCGCGTCGGACAGCTCGTCGAGGAAGGACCGTACGGTCTTGGTCACCCGGACCGGGAACTGGTGGCGGCCCAGCCGGCCGACCGCCTCGCACAGCTCGGTGATGGCGTTGTCGGTGTTGGTCATCGAGCCGTGGCCGGCGGTGCCTTCGACGGTGAGCCGCATCCAGTGCATGCCCTTCTGCGCCGTCTCCACCAGGTACAGCCGCAGGTTCTCGTTGACGGTGAAGGAGAAGCCGCCGACCTCGCCGATCGCCTCGGTCACCCCCTCGAAGAGGTCCGGGTGCTGGTCGACCAGGTGCCGGGCGCCGTAGACCCCGCCCGCCTCCTCATCGGCGAGGAACGCCAGGACGATGTCGCGGGGAGGCTTGCGGCCGCTGCGCAGCCGGTCCCGTACGACGGCCAGCGTCATGGCGTCCATGTCCTTCATATCGACCGCTCCGCGTCCCCAGACGCAGCCATCGGCGATCTCGCCGGAGAAGGGGTGGTGCGTCCAGTCGTCGGCGTTGGCGGGGACGACGTCGGTGTGGCCGTGGATGAGCAGGGCGGGCCGGGAGGGGTCCTCGCCCTCGATCCGGGCCACCGTCGAGGCCCGGCCCGGGTGGGACTCGAAGATCTGCGGCTCCAGCCCCACCTCGGCGAGTTTCTCGGCCACGTACTCGGCGGCCGGCCGCTCACCGGGCCCGGAGTGGTCGCCGTAATTGCTCGTGTCGATCCGGATCAGATCCCGGCACAGGCCGACGACCTCGTCCTCGCCGGTGACGCTGCGGGCGGGCTTGGACTCGCTCACGCTGCCTCCTCCTCTTCGGCTCCGGTGGACCGGCGGCGGCGCACCGGGCGGGGGTCCATGCGCCATCCTCCCGCGCCCGGCGGCGCAGCCCAAGGCCGGTCCGGCTGGTGATCGGGCACGGGCGGATGTTTGCTATGGTTTTCCACGTCGGAACGGCCATGGGCCGTACGGCGGACACCTTGTCCGGGTGGCGGAATGGCAGACGCGCTAGCTTGAGGTGCTAGTGCCCTTTATCGGGCGTGGGGGTTCAAGTCCCCCCTCGGACACTGAGCGGACGTTCACGTGATCGTCCTGCTTCCGTTCACGAGTTGCCGGCCGGGCCATAGGTCTCGCCGGTGAGGGTGAAGCTGCCGTACCACCCGCGATGGCTTGTCGCCGCCGTCCGCGATGACCGGGCAGAGGTCGACGAGCGGGGTGACGCCCCACCGTCTCACAGGGGATTGCCCCGCCGTGGACCCGGCGACCCGCGGGTCCACGGGGGGCGGTGGCCCGAGCCACCGCGAGATCACAGCCCCAGAACGAGCCGCTCTCCCTGTGGTGCGCGCGAGACGCAGGGCAGCATGGTGCCGGAGGCGCGTTCCGTCGCGGTGAGCCGGTGGTCGCGGTGGTCGACCTCGCCGTGGGCCACCTGTACCCGGCAGGTGCCGCAGAACCCCTGGCGACAGGAGAACGGCACGTCTGGCAGGGCCTCATGCAGCACATCCAGGGCAGAGCGGTCGCATGGCACCGGGAGCACTCGTCCGCCGGCGCCCAGCTGGAGTTCGAAGGGATGTCCGTCCACGATCGGAGGCGGGGCGAAACGCTCGAAGTGCAGGGCGGCCGCGGGACTCCCGCCCAACGCCCGCCGAACGCCGTCGATCAGGGGTGCGGGGCCGCAGCAGTACACCGCGCCGGCCACCGGACTCAGGCTCAACAGCTCGACCGCTTTGGGTGCACCGCCGCACTCATCGTCGGGGCGGATTGACACCCGGTCGGGGTCCATGACGGCGAGTTCGGCCAACTCCCCCAGGAAAGGCAGCGATTCACGGCTGCGGCCGGTGTGCACCAGCCTCCAGTCGAGGCCGCGTCGGGCAGCCTCCCGGGCCATCGGCAGGATCGGGGTGATTCCGATACCGCCCGCGATGAACAGGACTGACGCTTCCGCGGCGAAGGGGAAGGCGTTCCGGGGCCCTGCCACGGTGACCCGCGTGCCGTCGCGCAGCGTGTCGTGCACCTCGGCCGACCCGCCCCCGCCGTCCGCGATACGGCGCACCGCGATCCGGTACCCGTGCCGGTCGGCGGGGTCACCGCACAGCGAGTACTGCCGCCTGCGGTCCGAGGGCAGGTGCAGGTCGATGTGGGCACCGGGCTGCCAGGGCGGAAGCTTCCCCCCGTCGGGAGCCGTCAGCCGCAGCGAGACCACATCCTCAGCCTCCTGACGCCGGCACCTCACCACGAGTTCCAGCGGCGGACGCGGCTCGGCGGACGGGCGGCGTGGCGGACGGCGAAGGGTGCGCCGCGCGAGAGTCGTCACCGAGTTGTCGCTGAACGCTGCCAGCGTCCGCATGAAGCGGTCGCTGCGCTGTCGGCCGTAAAGATCCGGCGGCGGGGCGAGCGAGGAGGTGCTGTCCATGGCGGGGCTCATCCGTTGCCGGGTCACTGCGCGGCCGCCCGGGCCGCGGGGGACAATCCCAGGTAGGCGACCGCCTGCTGGGTCGAGCCCTCCTGGGTGGGGTGGTAGCGGGGGCGGAAGTAGCGCAGCACCGAGCGGGCGAAGGCGCCCGGCCGGGGCAGCAGGTCCTTCCGGGCAGCGGTGATGTAGTCGCGGAAGCGGGCCTTGGCCCGGCCGCCAAGTTCGGGGTCGGCGTCCATCAGGAACCGCACCCCGCGGATCCACAGCCGGAGCAGCACCGGGGCGGTGACGAGCATGCCCACGACCCGCCGCCGGTACCGTGGGTCGAGGTGGACCAGCAAGTCGAACGCCACGGTGCGGTGCTCGACCTCCTCGGCACCGTGCCACCGGAGCAGATCGAGCATCGTCGGGTCCGAACCCGCCCGGTCCAGTTCCCAGGCGTTGAGCACCCAGTGGCCCAGGTACGCGGTGAAGTGCTCGAATGCCGCAATGAGAGCGAGCCGTTGGATGAGGTGCGCGTGTGCGGCGGCCGGCGTCAGACCCTCCCGGTCTCCGAGCACCCTTCGGAAGAGCCATTCGCACTGCCGGGTGTAGGGGCGCGGGTCCAGCCCCTTGGCGAGCAGGTGCTCCAGAACCTCCTGGTGCGCCTCCGCGTGCATCGCCTCCTGCCCGATGAATCCGCGGACGTCCTCTCGCAGGTGGTCATCGGTGATCAGCGGCAGTGTCTGCTCAAAGGTGCGTACGAACCATCGCTCAAGTTCGGGCAGCAGAAGGTGAAGCACATCGATGGTGTGGGTTGTGAACGCTTCGCCGGGCACCCAGTGAATCGGCAGTTGCGACCAGTCGAAACGGACGTCCCGAGGCTGGAGCACCAGGTCGTGGTGCTCGATGGCGACGGCTTCCGGGGTGGTTGCTGGTTCGCGGTGTCGTGCGGCTCGGATCATTACGAGTCCTCCATAACCGTGCATGCGACGGGCCTGGCAGCAGCGTCCCGGCTGCTGCTTCTTCAAGGCGTGTGGGTCTTGCCGTCCGCTCCCTGGCGGGAGCCCTCGATGAGGCGAGCGAATTCCGTGATGCGACGGGCGACCTCCTCGGGATGGGTGAGCTGTACCCAGTGCCCGGCAGTGATCCTGTGCCGTTGAGCACCGGGGGCCCACCGCTCCATGCCCTCCGACAGGACGGGAGTGACGCAGAAATCGTCGGTCGGGATGATGAGCTGGACCGGGACGGTGGTCGGCCGGTTCCGGGGGCGAAGCAGGCGGGGCAGCATGTTGGCGCGGTACAGGGCCGTGCCGCGCACGGCGTCGCGGACCAGCGACGGCGCCGGGTAAGCCGTGTCCTCCGGCATGCCCTGGGAGCCGGTGAGGAAGCGGCGCCAGCGGTGTCCCATGAGTCTCCAGCTCAGCCCGGGCAGCAGCGGAAGGTGGAAGTAGGCGATGTACCAGGAGCGGAGGCCCTGTCGGAGCATGCGCAGCAGATCCGGGTGGCGCGGTCGCAGCCGGGCGCGTATGAGGTGGCCGACGTGATCCAGGCAGGGACCGGAGACAGAGGTGAAGGAGGAGATCCGGCCGTCCAGCCGGGTTCCGGTGACCGACTCCCAGGAGTGGATCGATCCCCAGTCGTGCCCGACGAGATGCACCGGCCGGTCCGGGCTGACCGCGTCGAGAACGGCGGCGAGATCGGACTCCAACCGGTCCATCCGGTAGGCGCGCAGTCCCTTGGGCGCCGACGAGGCGCCGGCGCCACGCACGTCGTACGCGATGACGTGGAAGTGCTCGGCCAGGCGCTCGGCGACCGGTTGCCAGACCGCGCTGGTGTCGGGGTAGCCGTGGACGAGGATGACCGCCGGCCGTCCGGGCGCGCCGCGCCATTCGGTCACGGCCAGCTCGACGTCCGCCGCGGCGATCCTGCGGGTGGTGGGAGTGCTTGTCATGGGGTGACTCCTCGGGTCTTCGCGGCCTCGCCCGGGAAGCTCCCGTAGCGCAGTCCGCCGTGGGAGTACGTGGGCCAGACCGGCCACTGCCGCTTCCAGCGGGCGATCTCCGAGGACGGCAGGATCTGCAGCCAGCGGGGGTCGCGCGGGCTGCGGTCGGCGAGCGTCTTCTCCTTGACCATGGAGTCGTACTGGTCGAGGGAATCCTCAAGGGTGTTGGCGTTGGGGACGATCTCGTGACCGAAGAACCGCGCATGCCGTCTGACCCCGGGGATCCGGGAGAGCTCCGGCTGCCAGTTGTCGGCCGCCACACCGTTCTCCGAGGAGACCCAGATCCCCTCGGGGGTGTTGAGCACAAGGGAGTGGTTGCCGTCGGTGTGGCCGGGCGTCCACAACAGGCTCACGCCGACGCCCAGTTCCACATCTCCGTCGAAGGCGACCACCCGTTCCTCGGGCACACCGTCCATGCCACCGTCGACGTACCAGGCCCACTGCATCGGGTGCGGCGAGGCGAAGGTGCCCAACTCCTTGCGGTGCACCAGCAGGGACGCGCGGGGGAACAACGGCTCAGGCGCGGAGCTCTGCCCGGGGAGCGGCTTGGAACTGCCCATGACCAGGCGGACGTCCTGGACGTGCAGATGGTCGAAGCTGACGAAGTCGACGTCCTCCGGGCGCAGCCCGCACAGGGGCAGCACCTCCTCGGGTTCGTGGTAGTAGCGGGCGAACACCCGGTCGCTGAGGAAGGTGCCTGCCAGCCGCTTGAGTTGGGCGTAGAAGGGGGCGGTGCTCGACCCCGCGGCGACGGTGGGCTCCCAGACCAGCGTCCTGGGCACTCCGTCGAAGCCGTCGAAGTGCACCACCAGCACCCGGTTGACGATGTTGACGATCGGGTTCGGGCCGATCGCGGCACCGTGGAAGGCGTACCGGGTCGGGTACGGCGCCGCTGCGATGTCAAAGCTGCGCACCGCATGGATCCGGCCCTGGCCGCGGAAGCGCTCGCGGTACGCCAGTGCGGCCTCGCGCACGGCCCGCAGCCGGTCGCCTCGGGGCCACACCTCGTGCACGCCCTCGAACTCCGGGATGGTCCGCATCCCGGCGGGTAGGACGTCATCGGGCAGTTGCTGTCCGGTCTTGGGCGCGGTCATGGTGCTGTCCCTTCCTCGGCACCTGTGCCGGTACCGCTGCTGGTGCGTTCGTAGCCCGCGCGGATCGACGGGTCCTTCAGGGCGGTCAGTTGGTCGGGCACCACCAGTCGCAGCCATGCCGCGCGGACCTTGGCCGGCAGCAGCGCGGAGACCCAGGGGACCAGGCCGACGTGCCGCGGTACGAACACCTCGGGCCGGGGGCGGAGGATGACGCGCAGGATCACGTCGGCGACATCCTGCGGGGTCAGACGGCGGGTCGGGCCGGCGCTGGTGCCGATCGCCAGCTCGGTGTCCACGACACCGGGCATGACGACGGACACCTGGACGCCGGTGCCGCGCAGTTCGGCCCGCACCGCGGTGCTGTAACCGTGGACGGCGTGCTTGGTGGCGGCGTATGTCGCCTCGCCCATGGGGGCGACTTTGCTGGCCGCGGACGCGATATTGACGATGTGTCCGGTGCCGCGGTCGCGCATCCGCGGCGCCGCGAGCTTCATCCCGCGCAGCACCCCGTGCACGTTCACGTCGAACTGGCGGAACGCGGTGTGCTCCGCTTCGTCCGCGAACGGGCCGACCCACATGATTCCGGCGTTGTTGACCAGTACGTCGACCGGGCCGAACCGCTCCTCGGCCCGGTCCAGGAACGCCGCGAAGGAAGCGGTGTCCGTGACGTCCAGGGCGAAGCCCGCGGCCTGGCCGCCCGAGGAAGAGGCGATCTCCTTTGCCGCGGTGCGGGCCGAGGCCTCGTCGAGATCACCGAGTGCGACCGCGGCCCCGGCCCTCGCCAGGGTGTCCGCGACGGCTCGGCCGATGCCGCGCCCGGCGCCGGTGATCGCGATCACCCGGCCGGCGAGCGGTGATCTGGCCGAGCGTGACGCCAAGCTCCTCCCCGAGGGGCGTAGCGACTCGTCCGTCATGGTCCTCCGTCCTTGCACGCACCCTGTGGGCCGCCTGCCGAAGCAAATCTGACAAGGGAGAGTGTCAGATTGGTCCGGCATGCTGTCAAGGACTCTGACGGGAAAGGCGATGACGTGGGTGACACAGCACAGCCCGCGGGGCGCCGGTACGGCGGCCGTGACGCGGCACAGCGACGCGAAGAGCGACGGTCACGACTGATCGCCGCCGGCCTGGAGCTGTTCGGCACGGTGGGTTACGCGGGCACTTCCGTGAAGACCGTGTGCCAGGAGGCCGGACTCACCGAGCGGTACTTCTACGAATCCGTCCGCGACCGTGAGGATCTGCTCGCCACGGTCTACGACGAGCTCATCCGCGAAGTCCAGACAGCGACCTTCACCGCTGCGGAGGAGGCCGGCCCCGAACTGGATGCGCAGATCCACGCCGGACTGGACGCGTTCGTCCGGACGCTCACCGACGATCCGCGCAAGGCCCGCGTCATCCTCATCGAGGTCGTCGGCGTCAGTCCCCGCCTCGAGCAGCGCCGCCACGCGGTCATGCACGAGTTCGCCGACTTCATCACCGCCCTCGCCACCCAGCAGCCCGAGACGCCGCACACGGCACAGCTGTCCATGATGGCGATCGCACTCGTCGGCGGCGTCAACGAACTCCTGGTCGACTGGACACTCGGCCGGCAGGAGGGCAGCGTCGAGGAGATCGTCGAACTGTGCACGCTGCTGTTCGTCGCCGCGTACACAGCTGTCGCCCGCCGAGCCTGACCAAGCCGCCACCGGCGCTCGGCACCACTTCCCGACAAAACCTTGGACCCAGGCACCGGTCAGCGCCGCGACTGAGACGGTCGGATGCCGGGGGTGCGTCCCCCGTCGCCGGCGTCACTCACCCAGGGACCTCGTGGACAGTGCGGAAGGCGCGAAGCGTGCGGCTCTTTCTCACCGTCGGGTCGAAGACCAGGTCCCGGTGGAATGGGGCGAGTCCTGGTTGCCACAAATGTCGCCGGTCACCTCTTCGGTTCGGACACGGCGGGATCGGGGTGGTACGGCGTGCGAGGCCGCAGCTTGCGCAGGGAACGGACTCGGCGGTGGCCCACCGTACGTCCGTAGAGGGCCATGAGGCGGTCCGCGCTGCGGACGACGCTGTAGCGCTCGACGGCGGCGGGTACGGGGAGCCTCCGGCGCGCACCGGCCGCGACATGGTCGCGCAAGGCATCGGCCAGCGCGCGGACGCCGGGCGGAATACGGCGCGCTCCGGGGGCGGCGGATGCGGGCAGTTCGTCGAGGGCGGGGCAGGCGGCGTGCAGCACGGGCAGTCCGGCGGCCAGGGCTTCGAGGACGGCGATCCCGAAGGCCTCCTCGGTGGATGGGGAGACGAACACATCCATCGCGGCGAGCAGCCCCGGGATGCCAGAGGGCTTGTCCGCCGTGCTGGCGACGGCGCCGTCGCGCTCGCCGAGCAGCCGGATCCGGCTCGCGGCGCCGAGCCGTTCCGCGAGGAGCTGGAGGGCCGTGCGTTCGGGTCCGTCGCCGACGAGCAGCAGCCGGGCCTCGGGCAGTTCGGCGACGGCCCGCAGCAGAACGTCGTAGCGCTTGCCCGGCACCAGCCGGCCGACTCCCCCGACGACGAAGGCGTGCTCGGGCAGGGCGAGCCGGGCGCGGGCGGCGGCCCGGGCGGCGGGCTCGAACCGGAAGTGCCGGGCATCGATGCCGCCTGGTACCAGGTGGATGCGGTGGCCCGGCACACCCAAGTGACGCAGCCGGTCCGCGACCGTGGCGGAGACAGCGACCGTCCCTGCGCCGAGTCGTTCGGTGGCGAGGTACAGGGCACGGACGGCGGGGGTGATCGGGCGGCCCTCGATATGGGCCTCGCCGAGGGAGTGTTCAGTGGCGAGCACGGCCCGTACGCCGGCCAGCCGAGCGGCGGTCCGGCCGTAGAGGCAGGCCCGGTAGCGGTGGGTGTGGACCAGGTCGTAACTGCCGGTGCGGATCAGTCGCGCCAGGTGGGGCAGCCCGCTCAGGTCGTCGTCACCGCGCATGCACAGATCGATGACGCGGGTACCGTCGCTGCGGATGCCGTGGGCGACTGCCCCGGGTCTGGTGAGCGTCACCACGTCGCAGTGCACGGGCAAATGGCGCAGCAGCAGCCGCAGTTGCTGTTCGGCGCTGCCGGAGCCGAGGCCGGTGATGATGTGGAGCACCCTCATCGGCGATGGTCGGTATGGCGGTCCTGGTCGACGTCGATGTGCGTCATGCGGTCGTCGGGCGTCGGCAGCTCGGCCCGTACGTCCAAGGAATTCCGCATGGCCACTCCTCCGATAATCAGCATGTCAAACAGGGCCAGACGATCGCAGATAGCGAAATCCAAATCACGTGAGACGCGCACAGATGGGCCGACCGTGTCAGCAATCCACCGATCGATGTGCACCGCCGGTGGCATTGCCCAGCTGCCGACGGTCCCGTTCTGACAGAGGCTCATGGCGGCGGTCCTTTGAATCCTCCTTCCGTCGGCCGTCGTGGATCTGACGGACCGCCGGGTCATATGGGCCTGCCGCAGAGCCGGGAATTCGGCCGAATGGGTTTCTTCCAGCGGCCCCCGCGCCGGGCTTCCGGCCGACGCGGGCAAGGCACTCGGCAAGGGACCGTCGCCACTGGCCGAAAATGCCCTCAATCCCCGTGCCGGGCGGGGCATTCCCCACTCTGTCCATGACCGTTCAGCCGCTCCGTCCATGCCCGGCCGATCCCACCATTCCGGTGAGAATTCCGGCTCGGCCACCCGAATTGCCGAGCAGTACGCGCCGAATCCGGGGAACCGTGCACATGATTGGCCGAGCCGTGAAAGATCTCACCGAGGCGACCATGCAGGATGATCGGGCGGCTCTGGAACAACACCATTCCCAAACGGAAAGGAACATGGTGATGAAGCGAATCGCCAAGGCTGCGGCGCTGACCGCCGCCAGCTGTGCACTCGTGGTGGGTGGCGCGGGTGCCGCCATGGCGGACGCAGGGCCCCTCAACGGCCTCGCTGCCGGCTCGCCCGGCCTCCTCAGCGGCAACGTGATTCAGCTCCCGCTCCACACCCCGCTCAACGCCTGCGGGAACGCGCTGGGTCTGCTGAGCCTGCTGAGCCCGGCCTCTGGCAACACCTGCGCCAACATGTGACCTGCCGGGTCGCACTACGGGGCCGCCGGAAGATCTCCGGCGGCCCCGTCCGCGTGCCACCGCCGAACGCCCGAATGAGGTCGGGGCGCCCGTGGAACCCGTCCTCCCCCACGGTTCCTGCGAGGAGGCCATATGATCACTGACCGCCCCCAGCCCGCCGCTGGTCGCCGTGACCTGGACGAGGAGGAACTCGCGTCCCTGGAGGCCCACTGGCGCGCGGCGAACTATCTCAGCGCCGGCCAGCTGTATCTGATGGGCAATCCGCTGCTGCGGGAGCCCCTGACGGCGGACCAGGTCAAGCCGAGGGTGCTCGGACACTGGGGCACCTGTCCGGGGCTCAACCTGGTGTACACGCACCTCAACCGGGTGATCAAGGCGCGCGGCCTGGAGGCACTGTGCATCTGGGGCCCGGGCCACGGCGCACCGGCGGTACTCGCGAACACCTGGCTGGACGGCACCTACTCACAGATCTATCCGGATGTGAGCCGCGATGCGGCAGGCATGGCGCGGCTGTTCCGCCAGTTCTCCTTCCCCGGAGGCGTGCCCAGCCACGTCGCTCCCGAGACGCCGGGCTCCATCCACGAGGGCGGCGAGCTGGGCTACTCGCTCGCGCACGCGTACGGCGCGGCGCTGGACCACCCCGGCCTGCTGGTGGCCTGTGTGATCGGCGACGGCGAGGCCGAGACCGGTCCCCTCTCCGCCTCCTGGCAGGCGAACAACTTCCTGGACCCCGTCCACGACGGCGCGGTGCTGCCGATCCTGCACCTCAATGGCTACAAGATCGCAAACCCGACGGTCCTGGCCCGGCTCCCGGAAGAGCAGCTGGATGAGCTGCTGCGCGGCTACGGCCACGAGCCGCTGTACGTCACCGGGGACGACCCGCGTCAGGTGCACCGGGACATGGCGCTCGCCATGGACCAGGCCCTGGACCGGATCGCCGCCCACCAGCGGGCCGCGCGCGAGGACGGCGTGACCGAGCGGCCGCGGTGGCCCGTCATCGTGCTGCGTACACCCAAGGGCTGGACCGGCCCCCGGGAGGTGGACGGCAAGCCCGTGGAGGGCACCTGGCGCTCCCACCAGGTGCCGCTGGCCGGGGTGCGCGAGGATCCCGTACGGCTGCGGCAGCTTGAGGAGTGGCTTCGCTCGTACCGGCCCGAGGAGTTGTTCGACGAGGAGGGACGGCCCCGGCCGCTTTTGCTGGAGCGCGTCCCGGAGGGCGACGCCCGGCTCGGCACCTCACCGTACGCCAACGGCGGGCGGCTGCTGCGGGCGCTACCCATCCCGCCGTTGGAAGAGTACGCCGTGCCGGTCGGCGAGCCCGGGGCCACACTGCACGAGCCGACACGCGTGCTCGGCAGGCTGCTCACCGGGATCATGGCCGCGACCGAGGAGCGCCGGGACTTCCGCGTCATGGGCCCGGACGAGACCGATTCCAACCGGCTGAATGCGCTGTACGAGGTCACCGGCAAGGCGTGGCAGGGCCCGCTGCTCGAGACCGACGAGCACCTGGCGCGCGATGGCCGGGTGATGGAGGTCCTCTCCGAACACCTCTGCGAGGGCTGGCTGGAGAGCTATCTGCTGACCGGCCGGCACGGTTTCTTCTCCTCCTACGAGGCGTTCGTGCACATCGTCGCCTCGATGGTCAACCAGCACATCAAGTGGCTGACAACCGCCCGGCGCGTGCCCTGGCGCCTGCCGGTCGCCTCACTCAACTGCCTGCTCACCTCGCATGTGTGGCGGCAGGACCACAACGGCTTCTCACACCAGGACCCCGGCTTCGTCGACCATGTTCTCAACAAGAGTCCGGAGGTGGTACGGGTGTATCTGCCGCCGGACACCAACACCCTCCTCGCGGTGGCCGAGCATGTGCTGCAGACCCGCGACTACGTGAACGTGGTCGTGGCGGGCAAGCAGCCCTGCTTCGACTGGCTGGGCCTGGAGGAGGCGCGGGCCCACTGTGCCCGCGGCGCCGGGACGTGGGACTGGGCGGGCACCGAAGACGGCAGCCGCGAGCCGGATGTGGTGCTGGCCTGCGCTGGCGACGTGCCCACCCAGGAGGCCCTGGCGGCCGCCAAGCTGCTCCGCGAGCGGCTGCCCGAGCTGGCCGTGCGCGTCGTCAACGTCGTGGACATGACCCGGCTGATGCCCAGGGAGTCGCATCCGCACGGGATGCCGGACGCCGAGTACGACGCTGTGTTCACCCGCGACCGGCCAGTGATCTTCGCGTACCACGGCTATCCATGGCTGATCCACCGGCTCACCTACCGGCGCGCGGGCCACGAGCGGCTGCATGTGCGCGGCTACCAGGAGTCGGGCACCACGACGACGCCGTTCGACATGGTGCTCCGCAACGACCTGGACCGCTACCGCCTGGTGATGGACGTCATCGACCGAGTGCCGGGCCTGGATGTGCGGGCCGTGTCCGTACGGCAGGACATGGCCGATGCCCGTACCCGGCACCACGCGTGGATCCGCGAACACGGCACGGATCTGCCGGAGGTCGCGAACTGGTCCTGGTCGGGCTGATGCCCAGCAGTGTCAGTGCCGGTACATCTCCTCGATCTCCGCCGCGAACGCCTTGACGATCGCGCCGCGCCGGAGTTTCAGCGAGGGCGTCAGGAAGCCGTCGGCCATGGTGAACTCCTTCGGCAGGATCCGGAAGGCGCGAATGGACTCGGCCCGGGAGACCGCGGTGTTCGCCGAGGTGACCGCGCGGTGGATCTCATCGCGGAGGTCCTCGTCACCGGCCGGCTGCCCCATGCCCTCCTGCTGTTTACGGTGCAGCCGCCAGTAGCCCAGCGCCTCCGGGTCCAGGGTCACCAGGGCGGAGACGAACGGCCGGTTGTCCCCCACGACCACGCACTGCGACACCAGCGGATGGGCCCTCAGCCGCTCCTCCAGCACCGCCGGGGCGACGCTCTTGCCGCCGCTGGTGATGATGATGTCCTTCTTCCGCCCGGTGATGGTCAGATAGCCTTCCTCGTCGAAGGATCCGACGTCGCCGGTGGCGAACCAGCCGTCGCGCATCACCGCCTCGGTGCCTGCCCGGTCGTCGAGGTAGCCGGCGAACACCAGGTCGCCGCGCACCCAGATCTCCCCGTCCCAGGCGATACGGATCGAGATGCCGGGCAGCGGCCGGCCCACGGTGCCGAATTTGAGGCGTCCGAGCGGCTGGCCGGTCACCGAGGCGGAGGTCTCGGTGAGGCCGTAGCCCTCGTAGATGCTGATGCCGGCGCCGGCGAAGACCAGGCCCAGGTGACGGCTGAGGGGCGACCCGCCGGAGACCGCGTAGCGGGCGCGGCCGCCCATCACCGCGCGCATCCGCTGGTACACCGCACGGTCGTAGAAGGCGTGCTGGGCCCTGAGCTTGGGGCCGGGCCCCAGGCCGGTGCCCAGGCTCCGCCGCTCCACGGCTTCGGCATACCGGATCGCTACCTTCACCGCTCGTTCGAAAATCTCCCCGCGGCCCGCCTCATGGGCCACCCGGCGCGCGCGCTCGAGCAGCTTCTCGAAGAAGTACGGCACGGCGTACAGGAACGTCGGCCGGAAGGAGGCGAGCGCTGGCAGTAAGGCGTCGGCTGTGATGTCCGGCTGGTGACCCAGCCGGACGCCGAAGCGCATACAGCTCACCTGGACCATCAGGCCGTAGACATGGGAGAGCGGCAGGAAGGCCAGGACGGAGGGCTGTTCCCCCGGCTCGGCGAGGACCGGCCGCCAGCCCGTGACCAGCGTGTCGCACTCCAACGCCAGGTTGGCATGGGTGATGACGCAGCCCTTGGGCCGGCCGGTGGTGCCCGAGGTGTACGCGATGACGGCGGCCATCCCTGGTGTCACCGACCAGCGGCGCTGGTGCACTTCCGCATCCGGCACCCGCAGGCCGTGCCCGGTAAGCTCCGCCACACAGTCCGCGTCCAGCTGCCAGATGTAGCGCAGCTCCGGCAGGCTGTCGCACACGGCGCCCACCGTCATCGCGTCGTCCTCCTGCTCGACCACGATGGCGACGGCCCGCGAGTCGTACAGGATCCAGTGCACCTGCTCCGCGGAGGAGGTGGGGTAGACGGGAACGAGCTGGGCGCCGACCGCCCAGACGGCGTAGCTGAAGAGCGTCCACTCGTAGCGCGTACGGGCCATCAGCGCGACCCGGTCGCCGAAGCCGATGCCGCCTGCCAGCAGGCCCTTCGCCAGGGCGAGGACCTCGTCGCGGAAGGCGGCCGCGGTCACATCGGACCAGCGCACCTCCACCTCGTCATCCTCGCCGCCATACCGCCGCGACAGTTGCGGCAGTGCCGGATCTCGCTCGGCCACCTCGAACACCGAGTCGGCAAGACCCCCCGATCGCAGCGTTTCCACCAACGGCGGAAGGCTGAACTGGCGCACCGCGGCCCCCTTTCAAACCCCTCCGACCGTGCGGTACGGGCGGCGGGAAGCGGAAAAATACCGGTCAACCTTCCCGATTGCCTAGGGTTGTGACGCAGCGGTCTTCTCCAACTGGAAGGCCTCATTCCGCAGGCCGATCCGCGCGTGCAGCTCGGGCCTGACCGAGCGCAGCACGAGTCCGTAGGCCAGGCCGAGGACGACGGCCGCGCCGATGCATCCGGGAAGCGTCCAGCGCAGCGCGGAGGTGGGGTCGGCGCCCAGCAGCACGGAGAAGTCCTTGACCGTGTATACGGCGATGACCAGCAGCGCGACTCCGGCGATGCCCGCGCACACCAGCCGCCGGGCCTGTGCGGCGCCCGCTCCGCGCTTGACGAAGAAAGCGATGACGGCGGCGCAGGAGGCCGCCATGAGCACGATGATGCCGAGCGCGCCGACATTGCCGGCCCAGGTGAACAGCTGCAGCACCGGTGCGGTCGGGTCGCCCTGCGGATTCTTGTCGCCGATCGCGAAGGCCACGACCGCGATCACGGACACCACGGTCTGCAGCAGCGATCCGTGGGCGGCGGCGCCGCTGGGCCGGTTGGTCCGTCCGAAAGCACTCGGGAGCAGACCCTCGCGGCCCATGGCGAAGGCGTACCGGGCGACGACGTTGTGGAGGCTGAGCATGGCGGCGAACATCCCGGTCACGAAGAGGATGTGCAGGGCGTCGACGAAGGGTCCGCCGAGGCGTGCCTCGGTGAGGGTGAAGAGCAGGGCGGGGCCCGCCTTCCGGGCGCCCGCCACCACCTGCGACGGGCCGGCAGCCACGGTCATCGCCCAGGAGCTGAACGCCAGGAACAGCGCGATGAAGCCGACGGCGAGGAACGTCGCCCGGGCGACGAGGACATGCGGGCGGCTGGTCTCCTCCGCGTAGACAGCGGACTGCTCGAATCCCGTGAAGGAGGCGATGCAGAAGCACAGTGCGGTGCCGAGTCCGGCGCCGGCGAGCGTGTGCGGGTTGAAGGCGTGGAAGGACAGGCCGTCCGGGCCGGGTTCGGTGATCCCGGCGATGTCGACGACAACGACCAGCAGTATCTCGGTGATCAGCAGAACTCCGAGCACCTTGGCATTGATGTCGATTTTGAGCCAGCCCAGTATGCCGACGACGGCCACGCCGCCGAGAGCGGGTATCCACCAGGCGACCGACACCCGGAGGTAGGTGTCGAGCAGCGAGGAGAGCTCGAAGCCGAAGAGGCCGTAGATCCCGAACTGCAGGGCACTGTAGGCGACAAGCGCCACTATGGAGGCGGCAGTTCCGGCGGTGCCGCCAAGACCGCGGGCGATATAGGCGTAGAAGGCACCGGCGTTGTGCACATGCCGGCTCAGCTCCGCGTAGCCGACGCTGAACAGCACCAGCACCACTCCGAGGATCACAAACAGCAGCGGCTGCCCGACGATCCCCATCACCGCGAACGTGGTGGGCATGACGCCCGCCACCACCATCAGGGGCGCGCCGGCGGCGAGCAGCGACAGCAGAAGCCCTGCCAGCCCGATCCGGCCGGCGTGCAGCGCCCGGTCCTGGCCCTTGAACGTACTGATGTCTCGCGTACTGTCCGTCAGCATGGCCGCACGATCCTTCCCTGAGGACGAAAGTGGGGATTGCGTTATGAGGAGCCGAGTACGGCGCTGCGCGCGGCCGTGAAGACCTTCTTGGGGTCCTGGTCCGGATAGCACCACGGGGCCCGGGCGGCGTACCGGCCGATCTTGTCGAACAGGGCCGCGGCCTCACACAGGCGGCCTTGGTGGAACGTCGCATACGCCAGGTGGTTGAGATCGACCATCCGGCGCGGGTGGCCCTCGGCGTCCCATTCCAGCCACCAGTCGAACGCGGCCTTCAGCACCTGGCGGGCCCGTCGGGTGGTCCAGTGCCCGGAGTAACGGGGGTCGGCCGGTTCGATGCCGGCCTCGGCGAGGACGCGGTAGCGCTCGGTGTGGGCGATGACCGGCAGGACGGCGAGCGGTGAGTCGGCGGGTGCCTGTTCGGCTGCCCAGACGGCGAAGTCGTACACCTCGTGGAACGGGTCGCTCGCTTTGCCCGGCTGACGTTCCGCCAGGCACTTCGTCATCAGGTGGTGGGCGTGGTGGTGCTCGCGGTGACGGCCGCGCACCTGGTCGAAGATGTGCAGCCGCTCGTCGGGGGTGCCGGTGCGGCCGGCGAGGATCAGCAGGCCCAGCCAGGGCGAGGGGTCGGCCGGAGCCATCCGGGCCGCTGCCCGGCACGCGTCGCGCGCCGCGTCAGGGCTGTCCTTGCCGCTCAGCGCCCGGAAGACGGTGGCGATGGCGAGCAGGCAGGCGGCGTCCGCACTGTCCGGTTCGGCGAGCAGCCAGTCACGGGTCCAGACCGCGGTGGCCGGTCGCCCGGCGAGCACGACGAGCCGGTGGCCGCGCCGGTCCCAGTCGTCGCCGGTGTGCGCCAACAGCGCGCGGACCTCGGTCCACCGGCCCTGGGCGAGGGCATCCCGGGCGGCGGCGAGCGCGCTGTCGTCGAGTGCGTCGTCGAAGGTGAGCCTGTCCCGCTTACGCGGTCGGCCCAGGGGTGGGGGTGGTGGAGGGGGAGTCATCCGCGGGCTGCCTCCACGGCATACGCCATTGTCTGCCCACGGCGGGGCGTTCTGATGGGGGGTCGTCGGCTGCTGTCGGAATGCGGCGGTCAGCGCGCATGGAACGATGGCCAGTGATCACGCACAGCAAACCGGTAGTCACTGCTCCGCGTCAAGGCCGAAAACTAACTGCGCACTACACCCTGCTTATTCGTTCAGAGGTTGATAGCAGGCGCTCATGGTGTGTCAGTTGCCGCCCGGAACAGGCCGGCTGACCGCCACGGGCCTTCAGCCGCGGGTACCGACCCGCACCAGGAAAGGTCAGCCGACCGCCTTGGCCGCGGCCCTGCCCGCCGTACGGCCCGAGAACAGGCAGCCGCCGAGGAAGGTGCCCTCCAGCGAGCGGTAGCCGTGCACCCCGCCACCGCCGAATCCGGCCACCTCACCCGCCGCGTAGACGCCCGGCAGCGGCTCGCCTCCGGCGGTCAGGACGCGGGAGGAGAGGTCGGTCTCGATGCCGCCGAGGCTCTTGCGGGTGATGATGTTCAGCCGTACGGCGATCAGCGGGCTCGCCTTCGGGTCGAGGATGCGGTGCGGGGCGGCGGTACGGATCAGCCGGTCGCCGAGGTACTTCCGGGCCCCGTGCACGGCCGTGACCTGGAGGTCCTTGGTGAAGGGGTTGGTGATCTCCCGGTCCCGCGCGGTGATCTCCCGGCGCAGCTCGGCCTCGTCGATCAGCGGTTCCTTGGTGAGTGCGTTCATGCCCTGTACGAGCGCGCTCAGGTCCCGCTCGACGATGAAGTCCACGCCGTGGTCCATGAACGCCTTGACGGGCCCGGGGACTTCGGCACGCGCCCGGTCGAGCACACCGCGGACGCTGCGCCCGGTCAGGTCCGGGTTCTGCTCGGAGCCGGAGAGCGCGAACTCCTTGCCGATGATGCGCTGATTCAGGACGAACCACGTGTAGTCATAGCCGGTTCGCATGATGTGCTCGAGCGTGCCGAGGGTGTCGAAGCCGGGGAACAGCGGTACGGGAAGCCGTCGGCCGCGGGCGTCGAGCCACAGCGACGACGGGCCGGGCAGAATGCGGATGCCGTGCCGCGCCCAGATCGGGTTCCAGTTCTCGATGCCCTCGGTGTAGTGCCACATCCGGTCGCGGTTGATGATCCGGGCGCCGGCGGCCTCGGCGACACCGAGCATCTTGCCGTCGACATGTGCGGGCACGCCGGACAGCATCCGCTCCGGCGGAGTGCCCAGCCGCTGCGGCCAGTTGCTGCGTACCAGGTCATGGTTGCCGCCGATGCCGCCAGAGGTGACGACCACCGCCTGGGCGCGCAGCTCGAAGGAGCCCACGACCTCACGGCTGCTGGCCGTACCGCGCTCGGCGTCGCTCGGCTGAAGGATCTCGCCGCTGACGGTGTCCACGGACCCGGCCGTCCGGGAGAGCCCGGTGACCCGGTGCCTGAAGCGCAGGTCGACCAGGCCGCGGGCGGCGGCCTCCCGTACCCGCCGCTCGAAGGGCTCGACGAGGCCGGGGCCGGTGCCCCAGGTGATGTGGAAGCGGGGCACGGAGTTGCCGTGTCCCGTGGCGTCGTAACCGCCGCGCTCCGCCCAGCCGACGACTGGGAAGAACCGCACGCCCTGCGCATGCAGCCAGGCCCGCTTCTCACCCGCGGCGAAGTCGACGTACGCCTCGGCCCAGCGACGCGGCCAGTGGTCCTCGGGGCGGTCGAACCCGGCGGTGCCCAGCCAGTCCTGCCAGGCGAGCTCATGGCTGTCGCGTATGCGCATCCGGCGCTGCTCGGGCGAGTCGACGAAGAACAGCCCGCCGAAGGACCAGTGTGCCTGGCCGCCGAGTGCGGCCTCCGGCTCCTGGTCGAGCAGCATCACGCGGCGGCCCGCGTCGGCGAGCTCCGCGGTGGCCGCGAGCCCGGCGAGGCCCGTCCCGATCACGATCACATCGGCGTCGTATGCCATGGGTTCCGTCCTCGTGGGGGCGGCGCGTCCGGTACGCGGCGCCTCGGCTCGGGCCGACCGGTCTGGCTCGGCTCGCCTCCGGGCGCTCGGACCCGGTGTCGACTCCCCCTGGGGGCACCTCCCGGGCCGTCAGGCCCAGGGGGACTACCGCTGGGAGGCGCCCCCACCTCGACACTGCGCCTCTGTCGCTCGTTCCTCGCTCCGTCGCTTGGTCTCGTCGCTCTCGACACCGGCGCGCCCTTCGGCTCGCTCGCAATCTTCGGTTTGGCCGGGCATCACGTCAACCGTTCGGTAACTCCCTGGCGCGGGCGGCGCCGCACCGCGCTGGTTGGATGGGCGCCATGGCTGCTGACGAACTGCTGGACATCGTGGACGAACAGGACCGGGTCGTCGGGCAGGCGCCGCGCGGCGAGATGTATGCGCGGCGGCTGCGGCACCGGTGCGTCTTCGTCCTGGCGCGGGATGGCCAGGACCGGGTGTTCGTACACCGCCGGACGCGGACGAAGCTGGTCTTCCCGTCGCTGTACGACATGTTCGTCGGCGGGGTGGTCGGCGCGGGCGAGTCGTACGACGAGGCGGCGCTGCGCGAGGCGGAGGAGGAGCTGGGGGTTTCCGGTCTGCCCCGGCCCGTACCGCTGTTCAAGTTTCTGTACGAGACGCCGGAGCACACCTGGTGGTCGTACGTCTACGAGGTCCGCTGCGAGCTGCCCGTCCGCCCCCAGGCGGAGGAGGTCGCCTGGCACGCCTTCCTCACGGAGGAGGAGCTGGAGCGCAGGCTGCCGGAGTGGGAGTGGGTACCGGACGGGCGCGAGGCGTTCGACCGGCTGCGGGTGTGGCGCGCCACGCGCGCGTGAGCGCGGGGCAGGCGCGACCGCCCGGGTACCGCCGAGTGGCCCGCCGGGTAGGGTGCCAGCCATGATCGTGTCCGTGAAGGCCGTCTCCGGGAAGCTGCGGGCGATCGCCGCCGATGTCCGGCTGTGGTTTACGCCCGGGCGGGTCGGCGCGGAGGGCCAGACGCCCGACTATCGCTTCTCGCTGGCGAACGAGCGCACGTTCCTCGCCTGGTTGCGCACCGCGCTCGCGCTGGTCGGCGGCGGCTTCGCGGTGGCCCAGTTCCTCGCCGATCTGCACCGGAACCTGCGGGTGACGCTCGCCGCGCTGCTGCTGGTGGGCGGGGCGATGTGTGCCATACGGGCGGTGAACCACTGGGTGTGCTGCGAGCGGGCGATGCGCCGCGGCCAGAATCTGCCGATCAGCCGTTTCCCCACCATGCTGGCGCTCGCGCTGGCGGCGCTCGCGCTGGCGATGGTGGTCGCCGTGACCATCGGGTGGTCCCGGTAGTGGGCCGGGCGGAGCCGCCACGGCGGGATCCCGGCCTGCAGCCGGAGCGCACCCGGCTGGCGTGGCGGCGTACGACGCTGGCGCTCGCGGTCGTGGAGGTGCTCGGTGTGCGGCAGGCACTGCATGGGGGCTTGTCGCCGGCAGCCGCAGTGGCGGTGGCCGGACTCGTGCTCGTACTGCTGGGCTTCCTGGTGGTGGCGCACCGGCGGATCCAGGCGCTCGGGGACCCGCGACCGCCCCTGCTGGCCGCGCGGACGGCCGCGGTCGCGGCGGGCTGCACCGTCGCCCTGGCGGTCTTCGGCGCGGCGCTCGTGCGCTGAGTCAGGGGCGGGGGCCCAACCTGCCTACTAGTCCCGCGTCAGCCAGGGTTTGCCCGGTAGCGAGGTGACCTGGTGCGGTCAGCTGCAAGGCGCC